>JBILOA010000487.1:0-2614 GCA_044374735.1 Pirellulales bacterium
TCGTGCTCGCGGAAGATCGAGCCCTTGAACTGCTTGATCCGCGTGCGGAGCGCCGTGGAAAAGCCCCCCTGCCCCATCGTCTTCCAGACTTCCGAGACCAGCGGCACGAACTGCTCCGGCGACTCCTTGAGGCTGGCAAGCAGCGCCGTGAAGCCGCCCCGCGGCGTGAGGCAGACATCTTCCGAGAAAAACGTGAACAGGCAGCGGATTAGAAACCAGGCCACCTGCTCCGGCTCGTAGTTCTTGGCCTCGAGCCGGCGGGCGAGCACGGCGATCCGGGCGGCGATCTCGCGGGTGACCTTGGCCGAATGACGGGCCGGGTCGAGGGCCAAGGGATCGAGCCAGAGCGTCGTGAGCCGACCGCGCAGATGCTCGTCGCGGAGATCGGCCAGCGAAAACCGGTGGCTGCGGGCGTCGGGAAAGGCCGTGTAGACCTTGCCCAGACGAGAAAAGTCGGCATACAGCTCGAAGGAGTGGCCGATGTCGATCACGAGGAGAAACGGCGGGTTGTCGTCGGGCAGCGCCCGCACGTAGCCCTCGGCCTGGCCGCGGGCCGCGATCATCGAGTCGTCCCAGCCGGCCGTGCCGCGGACGCTCGTGCCGCTCTTGCGGCGGGCCTTGGGGGCCGCCGGATCGGCCACCGAGAGCGGATCCTTTGCCTCCCGCGCGACCGACTGCTTCGTCTCGCAGACGAACGCTCCCTTGCGGTAGAGGTCGATGTAGCCCGTCGAGGTCTTGCCGTCGGGGTTCTGGAACGTCACGGCCTTGTCGAACACGTAGCGGTTGGCCGCCTCGTCGGCCACGCTCGGATCGGGCCGCGGCACGCCGAGCACGTCGCACAGTTCGGCCAGAAAGAGCTGGTAGTTGGCCCGCTCGGCTCCGGCACTGGCACCCCAGCGGGTGATGAACGCCTCGAGGTCGGCCGGCGCGGCGGCGGCCCCCTGCCCTGCCCGCTGCCCGGTTTCGCTGCGCTCACGCATGGGCGGCAGCATACCCGCTCCCGCGGGGGGCGTGGCATCGGGGGTTGGCGCCGGGCTTCCAGTCCGATGTCGAGCCTCACGCCGGCTGGCCTTCCTCGACGAATACGCCGAGCCTGCGAAACCGGTCGTACCGCTCCGCCACGAGCACATCGGCCGGCCGGCCCACCAGCTCGCGGAGCGACCGCGACAGAAAGGTCTTGAGCCGCATCGCCATCTGCTGCGGATGCCGATGGGCTCCGCCGGCCGGCTCCTCGATCACCGCGTCGACCACGCCGAACTCGGCCAGATCCCGCGACCGGAACCGCAGCGCCCGGGCCGCGTCGGCCTTGAACTCGACGCTCTTCCACAGGATCCCGGCGCAGCCCTCGGGGCTGATCACGCTGTAGTAGGCGTGCTCGAGCATCGCCACCCGGTCCCCCACGCCGATTCCGAGTGCGCCGCCCGAGCCCCCCTCGCCGATCACCACGCACACCACGGGCACCGGCAGCGAGGCCATCAGGAACATGCTCTCCGCGATCACCTGGGCCTGGCCCCGCTCCTCGGCGCCCACGCCCGGATAGGCGCCCGGCGTGTCGATCAGGCAGATCACGGGCAGCCCGTACTTGGCCGCCAGCCGCATCTTTCCCATCGCCTTGCGGTAGCCCTCGGGATGCGCGCAGCCGAAGTGGCAGGCCTGCCGCTCGGCGAGCGTCTTGCCCTTCTGATGGCCGATCACCATCACCTTGTATTGGTCGAGCTTGGCGAACCCGGTGAGCATGGCCCGGTCGTCGCCGAAGGCCCGGTCGCCGTGGAGCTCAACGAACTCGTCGAACACGAGCTGCAGATAGTCGCTCGTCTTGGGGCGGTCGGGATGCCGGGCGACCTCGACGGTCTGCCAGGGATCGAGGTCGCCGAAGATCTTCCGCTGCACCTCCACGAGCTCCCGCCTCAGCCGCCGCAGCTCCTCCTGCTGCTGGCCGCCCAAGGGAGCCGACTCGAGCGCGGCGATCCGGTCCTCGAGCTCGTAGATCGGCTTTTCGAGCGGGAGACGGTGGAGTCCGGCGGCCATGCAGTGAGCTCTCGGGGGAAGTGGACAGTCCGGATTTTCCCGGCGGCACGGGCCCCGCGTCAATCGGGAAACCGACGGCTGCTTTTGCCTGTTCCTAGGCTCCGGCCGAGGATTTCTCCAGCAGCCGGATGCCGCGCAGCTGGTCGAGCACCTCCCGCATCGACTTCGGCCGCTCCGCCGGCTGCTTGGCGAGCAACTGGCGGATCAGCTTGGCGGCGCCCGAGGTGGCGTTGGCGTTGAGCTTGTCGACCGCGGGCACGGCCACCTGCACGTGCTTGTTGAGGATCTCGTTGGCATTGGTGCCGGTGTACGGCGGCCGACCGGCCAGCAATTCGAAGAGCACGCAGCCGAAGGAGTAGATGTCGCTGCGGGCGTCGAGCGCCTGGCCGCGAATCTGCTCGGGCGACATGTAACTCGGCGAACCCTGCGGCGGCGTCTTGCCGCCGAACAGCCTGCCGATCATGCCCGACGCCTTGCTGGCGATCGCGAAGTCGATCAGCTTCACCTGGCCGTCGGGGGCGGCCAGCGCGTTTTCAGGCTTCACGTCGCGGTGTACCCAGCCGCGGGCATGGACGTGATCGAGCGC
>JBILOA010000488.1:0-2613 GCA_044374735.1 Pirellulales bacterium
TGGAAGGCCATGCGGTCGAAGAACGCCTGCAAGACCTGTGCGCTCGGCATGGGCGGGCAGGCCGGCGGGATGGTCAACGAGGCCGGCCACTTCCCCGAGGTCTGCAAGAAGTCGTTTCAGGCGATGGTCGCCGATATGCAGGGGGCGGTGAAGCCCTCCTTTTTCGAGACCTACTCGATCCCGCAACTCAGGCGGTTCTCGCCTCGCGAGATGGAGCACTCGGGCCGGCTCGTGCAGCCGGTGATCCTGGAGAAGCACGGCAAGCAGGGTTCGCAGCACTACCGGCCGCTCTCCTGGGCCGAGGCCATGGAGCGGATCGCGGGCAAGCTGCGGGCCACCACGCCCGCCGAGAGTTTCTTCTACTTCAGCGGCCGATCGAGCAACGAGGCGGGCTTTCTGCTGCAGCTCTTCGCCCGGCTCTACGGCACCAACCACGTCAACAACTGCTCCTTCTACTGCCACCAGGCCAGCGGCGTGGGCCTCGCGACCGTGATCGGTACCGGTGCCGGCACGATCCAACTCGACGACATGGAGAAGAGCGACTTCACCATGCTGATCGGGGGCAACCCGGCGAGCAATCATCCGCGGATGATGCGCACCTTGATGACCGTCCGTCGCAAGGGCGGCAAGGTGGTGGTGGTCAACCCGATCATCGAGACGGGGCTCGTGAACTTCTCGGTGCCGAGCGATCCCTGGGCGCTGTTCTTCGGGGCCGAGATCGCGAGCAGCTACGTGCAGCCCTACGTGGGCGGGGATCTGGCGCTCGTCTACGGCCTGATGAAGCGGCTCGTGGAACTGCAGGCCGAGCGGACGGTGAACGCCGCCGGCGAGCCGATCGTCGACGAGGCTTTTCTGCGCGAGCACTGCACGGGCTGGCCCGAACTCGCGGCCCGGATCGACGCGCTCGCCTGGGACGAGATCGTGGCCAAGAGTGGCGTCTCGAGGCGCGAGATCGACGACCTCGCCACCCAGTATGCCGAGAGCCGGCGGGCCGTGTTCGCCTGGACGATGGGCGTCACGCACCATCTGCATGGCGCGGCCACCGTGCAGGCGATCGCGGCGCTGGCCCTGATGCGGCGGATGGTGGGCCGGCCCGGCGCGGGACTCCAGCCGATCCGCGGCCACTCCAACATTCAGGGCATGGGCACCGTCGGCGTCACGCCCAAGCTCAAGCAGGCCATCTTCGACCGGCTCGAGAGCCACTTCGCCGTCAAGCTCCCCACCAGCCAGGGCTTCGACACGCTCGAGTGCCTCGACGCCGCCGACGCGGGGAAGATGCGATTCGCCCTCTGCCTCGGTGGCAACCTCTGGGGGGCGAGCCCCGACGCGACCTATGCGGAGCGGGCGATGGGAAAGATCGACACGGTGGTCTATCTCAGCACGTCGCTCAACACCGGCCATGCCGGCGGCCTCGGCGCCGAGGAGACGATCATCCTGCCGGTGCTCGCCCGCGACGAGGAGCCCGAGCCCTCCACGCAGGAGAGCATGTTCAGCTACATCCGGCTCTCCGACGGCGGCACGCCGCGGCACCCGAGCGACGAGCGGTCGGGGCCCCGGGCCGAGGTCGAGATCATCGCCGAACTGGCCCTGCGGGTGCTGGGCGAGGGCGGCCCGGTGAACTGGCGGGACATGGCCCACACCAGCACGATCCGCCGGGCCATCGCCACGATCGTGCCAGGGCTCGAGCAGATCGCCGACATCGACCGGACGAAGAAGGAGTTTTCGATTCCGGGGCGGGCCCTCGACACGGCCAGCTTCCCCACGGCCGACGGCAAGGCCCACCTCGTGCTCCACGACCTGCCGGCCGCCCCCGACGGCCTCGTGCTGATGACGATCCGCAGCGAGGGGCAGTTCAACACCGTCGTCTACGAGGAGGAGGATCTCTACCGCAACCAGACGCGGCGGGACATCGTGCTGATGCATCCCGACGACATCCGCCGCTACGGTCTCACGGCCGGTGGCCGCTGCCGGATCGCGAGTGCCGCCGGCGAGATGCGGGGCCAGATCGTGTCGGCGTTTCCGGAGATCCGGCCCGGCTGCGTGGCGATGTATTACCCCGAGAGCAACGTGCTCGTTCCCAAGGCGGCCGACCCGCTCTCCCGCACGCCGGCCTACAAGAGCATCCCGGTCACCATCGCGGCCGACGCCGCGGCCGTCATGATGCCGCGACTCGAGCCCGAACTCGTGGCCGCCGGCACGCCCCGCGACAAGATGAACCAATGCGGGTGAGGCCCTACTCGCGGTCGTGAGCCGACTGGTACGCAGGCTCGGGGCCAGGCCCATGCCGTCTCGCGGACGCTTGGGGGGCCTGTCGCGCGCGGGCTCGGGATTGCCCATGCCATCTCGCCGGACGCTCGCTCCGCACATCCTGTGCTCCGCTCGCTCGATGCTGGCTGCGCTCTCGGCATCCTGCCTTCGCTTGCCAGCAACGCCGCTCGATTGGCATGGGCATCCCCTCGCAGGCCAACGGTCGAGGTGGCAGCACAACCGATTCGTCTGAACGCGCGCTGCACGCCAGAAACGCGCACGAACACGGCCGCCCGGAGGTGCGGCCGCCGGGCGGAGGCCCGGCAAGGCTGCAATGGCCAGGGATGGCATTGCAGCCGCTCTATT
>JBILOA010000038.1:0-8881 GCA_044374735.1 Pirellulales bacterium
CGTGGCCGCCATCTACTCTGTCGGCCTCCATCACATGAGCCGCTACGTGCAGGAGTTTCGCGGCCAGCATCCCAAGGCCAACATCCGGCTCGAATACCTCCATCCCGAGCGGGTGCTCGAGACGGTCGAGAACGGCGAGTGCGACCTCGGGATCGTGAGTTACCCCCGGAGCACCCGGCTTGTCGAGGCCGAGCCCTGGCGCGAGGAGCCGCTCGTGATCGTGTGCGCCGCGGATCATCCGCTCGCCGCCGCCGACGAGGCTCCACTGGTCGCGTTGGCGGGCCGGCCTATGGTGGCCTTCGACCCCGACCTCGTGATTCGGCACGAGATCGACCGTGTGTTGCATGCCCACGACGTCGCTCCCGAGGTCGTGCTCGAGTTCGACAACATCGAGACCATCAAGCGGGCGATCGAGATCGACGCCGGCTTTTCGATCCTGCCCGAGCCAACCGTGATCCGCGAGGTGGCGGCCGGCACGCTCGCCCGCGTCCGCATCGCCGACGAGGAGGCCGCCCACGAACTCGTCCGCCCCCTGGGGATCATTCGCGGCCGCAACCGGCCCCTGGCCCCGACCGCGCAGCGATTCCTCGACCTGCTCCGCGGTCATGCCGCCGACCTCGATGTTTTGCCCACCTCCCCGGCGTCGGCCCGCTGACAGCCGCCGCCCTGCTACCGCCCCCAGACCCTCGTGACCAAGCGAATCGCCATGACCAACCAGTCGCCCCAGCAGTCGCCCCAGACCAGCCCGAATGATCGCCGCGACCGCGCCCGGCAGCCCGGCCTCCCGCCAGCCCAGGGCCTGTACGATCCGCGCACCGAGCACGACGCCTGCGGCGTGGGCTTCGTCGTCAACATGCACGGCCGCAAGACCCACCGGATCGTGCGGCAGGGCCTCGAGGTGCTGGAAAACCTCACCCATCGCGGCGCCTGTGGCTGCGACCCGCTCACGGGCGACGGCGCCGGGATCCTGCTGCAGTTGCCGCTCGAGTTCTTCGCGGTGGCCGCCCCGCAGGCCGGCCTCAAGCTGCCGACGCCGGGCGACTGGGCCGCCGGCAACATCTTCCTGCCGCCGTCGGAGGGCGACCGCGAGGCGGCCGAGGCGTTCTTCGAGAAGCTGTGCCGCGAGGAGGGCCTCGAGTTTCTCGGCTGGCGGACCGTGCCCACCGACAACAAGTCGATCGGCGGTACCGCCCGCGAGGTCGAGCCCTTCATTCGCCAGGCCTTCGTGGGCCGCGGCAAGAAGGTCTCCCGCGAGCACTTCGAGTGGAAGTTGTTCGTGCTCCGCAAGCGGTTCGGGATCGAGATCGGCTCGCTCGGCCTCTCCGAGCAGGCCTACGTCTACGTCTGCTCGCTGTCGAGCAAGACGATCGTCTACAAGGGACTGCTGCTGGCCGACCAGGTCGACAAGTACTACCCCGACCTCTCCGACGAGAAGATGACCAGCACCCTGGCGCTCGTCCACCAGCGGTACAGCACCAACACCTTCCCGACCTGGGATCTCGCCCATCCCTTCCGCTACCTGGCGCACAACGGCGAGATCAACACCGTGCGCGGCAACATCAACTGGATGCACGCCCGCGAGAGCATGCTCGCCCATCCCGTGTTCGGGCCCGACCTCGACAAGATCAAGCCGGTGATCCGCGAGGGGGGCAGCGACTCGGCCTGCTTCGACAACGCGCTGGAGCTGCTCGTGATGTCGGGCCGCCCGATCGAGGAGGCCGTGAGCATGTGCATTCCCGAGCCGTGGAGCGGCCACGAGAGCATGCCCGACGACCTCAAGGCCTATTACGAATACCAGGCCTGCCTGATGGAGCCGTGGGACGGCCCGGCCGCGGTTGCCTTCACCGACGGCGTCCGGATCGGGGCCACGCTCGATCGCAACGGCCTGCGGCCGGGGCGGTGGTGGCAGCTCAAGGACGGGCTCGTCGTGATGGCGAGCGAGGCGGGGGTGCTCCAGCTCCCGCAGGCCGAGGTGGTTCGCAAGGGACGCCTCCAGCCGGGGCGGATGTTCCTGGTCGACACCAAGGAAGGGCGGATCATCGAGGACGACGAGATCAAGCGGAAGCTCGCCACCGCGAAGCCGTGGCGGGAATGGGTGGCGGGCAATCAGGTGCCGCTCGACACGCTCGCCGATCCGCCGGGCCTCGCGGCGCTGACCGCGTCACGGGCCGTGCGGCCCGAGGAGTTCGTGCCCGCCGCCAACGGCAACGGCCATGGCGACGGCCCGACACCGGGCAACGGGCAAGCGGCCCTCCCCTCCGCCGCCGACCCCTGGCGGGCCGCCGGCGTGGCCGGCGAGCAGGGCAGCCTGCTCGAGCTCCAGCGGGCCTTCGGCTACACGCTCGAAGACCTCCGGGTGATCATCGCCCCGATGGCGACGGCGGGCGCCGAGCCGATCGGCTCGATGGGCAACGACACGCCGCTGGCCGTGCTCTCCGACAGGCCCCAGGTGCTCGCCAACTACTTCAAGCAGCTCTTCGCCCAGGTGACCAATCCGCCGCTCGACGCGATCCGTGAGGAGATCATCACGTCGATGATCACCACGATCGGCAGCGAGGGAAACCTGCTGGTCGCCACGCCCGAGCAGGCGCGACTCCTGCGACTCGAGTCGCCGGTCATCACGAATGCTGAGTGTGCCCGGATCAAGGCGCTGGGCTCAGGGACGGTCGCTGACCATCCAGGGCTCGCGGCCCGCACGCTCTCGCTCCTGTTTCCGGTCGCGGCCGGAGCCGCCGGCATGCGGCAGCGGCTCGACGAACTGCGGGCCGAGGCCTCGGCGGCCGTGGCCGCGGGCGTGACCATCGTCGTGCTCTCCGATCGGGGCGTGTCGGCCGAAATGGCCGCGGTGCCGAGCCTGCTGGCGACGGCGGCCGTGCACCACCATCTCGTCCGCGCGGGCACGCGAACCCGCTGCGGCCTGGTCGTGGAGACGGGCGAGGCCCGCGAGGTGCACCACTTCGCGACGCTCACCGGCTACGGGGCCGGCGCGGTCAATCCCTACGTCGCCTTCGCCACGATCGACCAGATGCAGGCCGAGCGGATGGTCGACGGCGAGATCCCGCGGGAGAAGCTCCACAAGAACTTCGTCAAGGCGGCCACCAAGGGCCTGCTCAAGGTGATGAGCAAGATGGGCATCTCCACGCAGCAGAGCTACCGCGGCGCCCAGATCTTCGAGGCGGTGGGGTTGGAGCGGCCGTTCATCGACGAGTTCTTCACCCGGACGGCGAGCCGCATCGGCGGCATCGGGCTGGCCGAGGTGGCCGAGGAGACGCTCCGCCGCCACGAGCACGCCTGGCCGCGGACGAACGTGCCCCAGACGCTCGAGCTCGACGTCGGCGGCCGCTACGCCTGGCGCCGGAAGGGCGAGGCCCACATCTTCAATCCCGACGTGGTCGCGGCCCTCCAGCGGTCGACCCAGATCAACAGCCGGGAGGAGTTCAAGAAGTTTCAGCGGCTGATCGACGAGCAGCAGACGAAACTGCTCACGCTCCGCGGCCTGCTCGACTTCTCGTGGGCCGGGCAGTCGATCCCGCTCGACGAGGTCGAGCCCGCCAAGGAAATCGTCAAGCGGTTCGCCACCGGGGCGATGTCGTACGGCTCGATCTCCAAGGAGGCCCACGAGACGCTCGCCGTCGCCATGAACCGGCTCGGGGGCTGGAGCAACACCGGCGAGGGAGGCGAGGATCCCGTCCGCTACCAGCTCGAGCCCAACGGCGACAGCAAGAACTCCAAGATCAAGCAGGTGGCCAGCGGCCGGTTCGGCGTCACGAGCCTGTACCTGGTGAATGCCAAGGAGCTGCAGATCAAGATGGCCCAGGGGGCCAAGCCCGGCGAGGGCGGTCAGCTGCCGGGCCACAAGGTCGATCGGGAGATCGCGCGGATTCGCCACAGCACGCCGGGCGTGGGGCTGATCTCGCCGCCGCCCCACCACGACATCTACTCGATCGAGGACCTGGCCCAGCTGATCCACGACCTGAAGAACGCCAACCACCACGCCCGGATCAGCGTCAAACTGGTGGCCGAGGTGGGCGTGGGCACGGTCGCGGCCGGCGTCTCCAAGGGCAAGAGCGACGTGGTCCTGATCTCGGGTCACGACGGCGGCACGGGGGCGAGCCCGCAGACTTCGATCATGCACGCCGGCCTGCCCTGGGAACTCGGCCTGGCCGAGGCCCACCAGGTGCTGGTGATGAACGACCTGCGCAGCCGGATCGTGGTCCAGACCGACGGCCAGATCCGCACCGCCAAGGACGTGGTGGTCGCCACGCTGCTGGGGGCCGAGGAATACGGCATCGCCACGGCGTCGCTCGTGGTGATGGGCTGCATCATGATGCGGAAGTGCCACCTGAACACCTGCCCGGTCGGCGTGGCCACGCAGGATCCGGAACTCCGCAAGAAGTTCACCGGCCAGCCCGAGCACGTCGTCAACTACTTCTTCATGCTCGCCGAAGAGGTTCGCGAGATCATGGCGAAGCTGGGCTTCCGCACGATCGACGAGATGGTGGGCCGCGTCGACCGGCTCGACACCCGGGCGGCGATCGCCCACTGGAAGGCCAAGGGGCTCGACTTCTCGACGATCCTGCACCGGCCCGAGGTGCCCGCGCACGTCAAGACCCACCACTCCGAGTCCCAGGATCACGGGATCGAGCGGTCGCTCGACATGACCACGCTTCTCGGTCTCTGCAAGCCGGCCCTCGACGAGCGGAAGCCCGTCTCGCTCGAGCTGCCGATCCGCAACATCAACCGCACGGTGGGCACGATCCTGTCGAGCGAGGTGACCCGGCGGTACGGGGCCGGTGGCCTGCCCGACGGCACGATCACGATCGCGTTCCGCGGCTCGGCCGGGCAGAGCCTGCTGGCCTTCGGCGCGCCCGGCGTGCAGGTGAGCGTCGAGGGCGACGTCAACGACTACTGCGGCAAGGGCCTCTCGGGCGGGCGGATCATCGTCAAGCCCGACCGGGCGGCCCCGTTCAAGGCCGAAGAGCAGGTGATCGCCGGCAACGTGGTGGCCTACGGGGCGACCGCCGGCGAGATCTACATCCGCGGCCTGTGCGGCGAGCGATTCCTGGTGCGGAACTCGGGCGTCGAGGCGGTCGTCGAGGGCACGGGCGACCACGGCCTGGAATACATGACCGGCGGCCGGGCGGTGATCCTGGGCCGCACGGGCCGCAACTTCGCCGCCGGCATGAGCGGCGGCATCGCCTACGTCTGGGATGCCGACGGCAGCTTCCCCAGCCGCGTGAACATGGAGATGGTGGAGCTCGAGCCGCTCGACGGGCAGGATCTCGACTACGTGAAGGGCATGATCACCAAGCACGTCGAGTTCACCGGCAGCACGCGTGGCCGGCAGATTCTCGATCGCTGGGAAGCCGAGCAGTCACGGTTCGTGAAGGTGATGCCCACCGACTACAAGCGGGCGCTCGCGGAACTCCGCAAGCTCGTGGAACAGGAACAGGCCGAGGCCAAACAAGGGATCAGGGAGCAGGAGAAGGTCCATGGGTGACGTTCGCGGATTCATGAAGTACGACCGCAAGGTGTCGGGCTACTCCCCGGTGACCGAGCGGCTCAAGCACTACAACGAGTTTCTCACCATCCTGCCCGAGGAGGAGCTCTCGAAGCAGGGCGCCCGCTGCATGGACTGCGGCGTGCCCTTCTGCCACACCGGCTGCCCGCTGGGAAACATCATCCCCGACTTCAACGACCTCGTGTATCGCCAGCAGTGGCACGAGGCGAGCCAGAGGCTCCACGCCACCAACAACTTCCCCGAGTTCACCGGCCGCGTCTGTCCCGCTCCCTGCGAGGCGGCCTGTGTGCTGGGCATCAACGCCGATCCGGTGGCGATCAAGCAGATCGAGATGGCGATCGCCGACCGGGCCTTCGACGAGGGCTGGGTGATCGCGGAGCCGCCGGCCGTGCGGAGCGGTAAGCGGGTGGCTGTGGTCGGCAGCGGCCCCGCGGGCCTCGCGGCGGCCCAGCAACTCAACCGGGCCGGCCACCTCGTGACGGTGTTCGAGCGGGCCGATCGGCCGGGCGGCCTCTTGATGTACGGCATTCCCGACTTCAAGCTCGAGAAATGGCGGGTCTGGCGGCGGATCCGGCAGATGGAGGAGGAAGGGGTCGAGTTTCGCTGCGGCGTGAACGTGGGGACTGATGTCAGCACGCAGTCGCTGACCGAAGAGTACGACGCGATCGTGCTCACCGGCGGGGCCACGCTCGGCCGCGACCTGCCGATCCCGGGCCGCGAGCTCGCGGGCGTGCACCACGCGATGGAGTTCCTGCCGCAGCAGAACAAGCGGAACGCCGGTGACGCGGTGCCCGGTCAGATCCTGGCCGAGGGCAAGGACGTGATCGTGATCGGCGGCGGCGACACGGGCTCCGACTGCGACGGCACGAGCAACCGTCAGGGCGCCAGGAGCCTGACGCAGTTCGAGCTGTTGCCGCAGCCGCCGGACCTCGGCAAGTATCCCCGCCGGACCGAGCGTCCCCAGGGCACGCCCTGGCCGCTGTGGCCGCAGATGCTCCGGACGAGCTCCTCGCACGAAGAGGGCTGCCGCCGGGAGTGGAGCATCCTGACGAAGGAGTTCGTGGGCGACGATGCGGGCCGGCTCCGCGGGCTCAAGACCGTGCGGATCGAGTGGTACCAGGATCCAACCACCGGCCAGCAAAAGTTCAAGGAGCTGCCGGGCACCGAGCAGGAGTGGCCCTGCCAGCTGGCGCTGCTCGCGATGGGGTTCGTGGGGCCGGAGAAGGTCGGGCCGATCGCGGACCTGGGCCTCGAACTCGACCCCCGCGGCAACGTCAAGGCGGGGGCCGACTACATGACGAGCCGGGCGGGGGTGTTCGCGGCGGGCGACATCCGGCGCGGCCAGTCGCTCGTCGTGTGGGCGATCCACGAGGGCCGGGAATGCGCCCGCTCGGTCGACCTCTGGCTGATGGGCCAGACGAACCTGCCGAGCACCGCCGCCGGTGAGTTCGCCGTGCACGCCTGATTCCTCGTCCCGGAGCCGGATCTCCATGAGCCTCCTCGCGATCCTGCTCCCCAGCGTGGTGGTCCTGGGCGTCGCCTACGGGGTCTACGGATCGCTGCTGGCCCGGCTGTTTCGGCTCGACCCCGACGCGGTCACGCCCGCGGTCACCCTGCGCGACGACGTCGACTACGCGCCGATCCCGCCGCAGCTCCTGCTGGGGCAGCACTTTTCGGCCATCGCGGCGGCCGGCCCGGTCGTCGGCCCGATCCTGGCCGGCGTCACCTTCGGCTGGCTGCCGGCGCTCGCCTGGATCCTGGCCGGCAGCATCCTCGTCGGGGGCGTCCACGATTTCGCCGCGCTGGTCGCCTCGATCCGGCACCGCGCCCGGTCGATCGCGGAGGTGGTGCGCGACCACATGAGCCGCCGGGCCTACGTGCTGTTCCTGGCCTTCGTCTGGATCGCGCTGGTCTACATCATCGTGGCCTTCACCGACATCACGGCCCAGAGCTTCGTGGGGCGGCAGGTGTTGGAGAACGGCGAGGGGGTTTCCGGCGGCGGGATCGCGACCTCGAGCCTGCTGTATCTCGCCCTGCCGCTCGCGATGGGCGTCTGCCTCCGCTTCGCCCGGATGCCCCTCTGGCTCGCGACCACGATCTTTCTGCCGCTGGTGGGCGTGGCGATCTGGGGTGGCCAGAAGATTCCGCTCGACCTCGCCGCGATCCTCGGCACCTCCGATGCCACCGCCCAAAAGATCTGGGGCGTGCTGCTGCTCGGCTACTGCCTGGTCGCGGCGATGGTGCCGATGTGGCTCCTGCTGCAGCCCCGCGGCCACCTGGGGGGCTGCTTCCTCTACGTCGCCCTGGGCGGCGCGGCGGTCGGCCTCGTCCTCAGCGACGCGGTGCTCGCCCCCGTCTTCGGCGGTGACGCGGTGATCCGCTATCCGGCCTTCACCGGCTGGCAGGCCGCCAACGGCCAGTCGCTGGTGCCGATGCTGTTCATCACGATCGCCTGCGGGGCCTGCTCGGGATTCCACTCCCTGATCGCCTCCGGCACCACCAGCAAGCAGCTCCGCCGCGAGACCGACGCCCGCAGCATCGGCTATGGCGCGATGCTTCTCGAGGCGATGGTGGCGGTGGTGAGCCTGTGCTGCGTGATGGTGCTCACTGCCGACAGTCCGCTGGTGAAGCAGTCGCCCAACTTCATCTACGCTCTGGGCATGGGGCAGTTTCTGGAGATCCTCGGGGTGCCGGCGGCGCTCGGCGTGTCGTTCGCCCTGATGGCCTTCACCACCTTCGTCTACGACACGCTCGACGTCTGCACCCGGCTGGGCCGCTACATCGTGCAGGAGCTTACGGGGCTCTCCGGCACCGCCGGCGCCTGGCTCGGCACGGCCCTCACCGCGGGCGTGCCGCTGGTGTTCCTGCTCCGCCCCAACCTCGACGCGCTGGGGAATCCGGTGCCGGCGTGGAAGACCTTCTGGAGCCTGTTCGGGGCGAGCAACCAGTTGCTCGCGGCGCTCACGCTTCTGGGCGTCACGGTCTGGCTCTGGCGGAGCCGGCGCGAGACCTGGGTCTGGGTGGTGACCGGCATCCCCACGGCGCTGATGTACGTGATGAGCACCTGGGCGCTCGCGACGATGACGCTGCCCCGGTTCCACGGGCCGGCGGGCTGGATCGCGCCCGCCGATCCCGTGCCCTGGGTCGGGCTGGTACTCCTGGGCCTGGCGGCGGTGATGCTGGTGGAGGCCGTGCGGGCGATCGCCGGCTCACCGCCGACCGATGCGCCGCGGGTGCTCGGCTCCGCGGGCTCGCTGGCTCACTCGTAGGTGAAGGTCGCCGTGGCCGTGCCGGCCCGGTCGGCGGTGAGCCGCACCCAGTGCGCTGAATAGCCCGCCGGAAACTCGTGCCGTACGGTCT
>JBILOA010000489.1:0-2607 GCA_044374735.1 Pirellulales bacterium
GGCCGGGCTGGCCGGAGACACGGCCACCGCCACGGCCGCCGCCGCCGCGCTCGAGCAACTGGCCGGCTGGTGGGACAAGCACGCCACCACGACGGTGTCGGGTGTGCCGCATCTCTCCGGGCGCGAGTGCCTGGAGTCGGCCCGCGAGGTGCTCGAGGCGCTGCGGCAGCGGCGCGGGGTCGGCCCCGGCGCCCCACCACCGGGATTCTGGCGGGAGCAGGTGGCCGGATTCACGTCGCCCCGGAGCCATGCCCAGGCGGCCGACGCGCTCCTGGACGAAGGCGATCTCGACGGCGCCGCCGGCCTGCTCGTGCACTGGGCGTCGCTCCTGGAGGGCGTCGCCGTCGAGCGCACCGGATCGGTGTGGCTGGCCGCCGCCGGCCGCTGGCTGGCGCGGGCGGTGGCCGACCATACCCCGGCGGGTCGGGCGCGGGTGCGGCGGTTTCTCGAGTTGGTCGAGGCCAACACCAGTGGCGTCGTCGACCTCCTCGAAGCGGCGGCCGTCGGCCGGGAGCCGGGGGGTGGGCCCGGCCGGGAGACGATCGGTGACGAAGACGACCACGACGACGCCGACGGTGAGGAGCGGGTGGCAGCCGCCTACGAATCGATGGTTTGGCAGGATTCGACCGACGACGGCGTCGACGGCGGCATGCTCGACGTCGATGCGCCGCTCGCCGGCCAGGCGGGGGGCGCGGTGGCGATCGAGGACGCGGCGGAGTTTCTCACCGGGGTGTTGGAGCTCTTTCAGTCAGCCGTGACGGCCTGGTGCGGCTCCCTCACCGACCCCGCCCCGAGGGCCGACGTGGATGCGGCGGCCGGCTGGCGGCACTCCATCCGTCGTCTCAAGCGCACGATGGTCCGCGCGGCCCTGGTGGTGGTGGGCCGCGACACCGACCCGCCGCCGGGCATGCCGGCGGCGGAGTTCGACCGGCTGCGGTGGCAGCGGGATGCCGCCGCCGAGCGGCTCATCGACGCCGCCGTCCGCGCGGAGGAGACGCTCTGGGCGGTGTCGACCTGGCTGGAACTCAGCCGCGCCGAGGCCCGGGCCTCGGCCGGGTCGCTGCGCACCGCCGCCGCGGCCCTGTTCGCCGCGGCGATCCGCGGCGACGCTGCGGAGACGAGCCGCTGGGTCGACCTGGTGCGCCACCGGCTCTCCGGCAAGGCGGTGCTCTACGTCCCGCTCTCGCGCGGTGGCCGCCCCGAGCGGATCGTGCGGGCCCGCTGCCGCGAGCGGCTGCTCGAGCGACTGGCCGCCGTCCTGCCCCGCCTGGGGCTCGTCGCCGAGACCGTGGGCGTGGTGCAGTTTGCCAAGGCGCTCGAGAGCCGCCGCCCGGTGGGCGCCGCGAGCGTCAGTGAGTTCGACCGGGTCTTCGAGGCGGGCACGACGGCGCTCGTCGAGCGGATCGTGGAGTCGGCGGGGGAGCCCGTGGCCGAAGCGGTGGCGGAGTCGGCCGGTGCAGCGGCGGCAAGCCCGGCTGAGACCGCTGGAGCCCGACCGACGCCCGCCCTGGTCACGGAGCGGATCCTCGACGGGCTCGCCCTCCTGGTGCCCCGGCTCCTCGAGACCTGGATGACGCACGCGCGGCAACTGCGGCTCTCGGTGCTCGAGCGGGTCCGCGACGACAAGGCCTTCGCCACGACCCGCGAGTTCGTCGAGCGGTATGGCACGGGCCTGTTCACGCAGCACCTGCTGGCGCCGGGATCGCTGCGCGGAATCCTGCGGGGCGGCGTGCGGCAATACCTCGAGCGGCTCGTGGAGCGGCTGGCCTCCGAGCCACCGGTGGAGACGGCCGGCGCGGTCCGGCCGGAGCGGCTCCTGGCCGATCTCGCCTCGGGCGCGCTGCCGATCGGCCAGGCCGCCAGCCGGCTGCGGCTGGTGCTCGAGAGCGTGGCCGAGAACCATGCCGAGTATCGCGACTGGAACTCCACGACCAGCCAGTCCGACCGCGGCGAGCACCTCCACATCCTGCTCGAGCATCTCCGGCTCAAGTCGGAATACGACCGGATCGCCTGGACCCTCCGGCCGGTGAGCATGGCCCACCGGGTGCTGGCCCGGCGGGGCGTCGCCGCTGCGGCCGCCGCCTGGCGGGCCCGGATGCGGGACGAGACCCGCGAGACGGCGACCGGCTTGGTCGAGCGGCTCGCGGCGCTCGAGGCGGCCTGGGGCGTGCGGCTGGCGAGCGTGGGGGACCGGATCCGGCGGCCCTTTACCGCGGCGCTCGAGCAGGATGAACTGGAGGCGCTGGTGCCTCCGGCCGTGGCCGAACTGGTCGAGGGTCGGCCCGCAGGAGCGGGCAGCCGACTCGAAGAAAAGACGGCGGAATTCCTGGGCGTTGCCAGCGGCTCGGGCGTCGAGGTGCCCGAGTGGCTTGAACGACTCGGGGCCGCCGTCGAAACCGCGATCGAACGGGCCGACCTATCCGCCGGCCAGGCCGCGCCGCCCCTGCCGCGCTCGCTCTTGGACGTGGTCGGCTGGGTGCCCGTCGACTGGGCAGCGCTGCGGCAACTGCTCGGCGACTGAGCGAATCGCCGAGTTGCGAGGGCGATCCCTCGTCAGCGGCCGAGGGCTGCCAGGAGGGCCTGCACGGCCATGGCTGGCTCGGCTGC
>JBILOA010000490.1:0-2598 GCA_044374735.1 Pirellulales bacterium
GTTTCGGCCGACCTCCTCGGCTCGTCGAGCCTGGCGGGCTGGTCGATCCTGCCGAGCGCCTCGCGGGCGAGCACCGCGTCGCTGCTGTTCGGCACGGTGCCCGTTGCCGGAACGACGCTCACGGCGGCCTGGACTCCCGACAGCGGCTTCTACTCCGACATCCTCGCGCTCTCGGGCACGGGAGCGGGCAATCCGTTCGTGCTCTCGATGACCTACGATCCAGCGATCGCGCCGGCACTGCTCACCGAACTCAACATCGCCCGCCGCCCAGGCACGGCGGGTGAGTTCAGCCCGATCGGTACGATGTTCCAGGGCGTGGGCACGCCCTGGACGAGCGTGTTCGTCACGCCCGGCCAGTACGGCGTCGACACGACGACCCAGACCGTCTGGGTGGTGGGCGACGCCAACAGCCAGTTCATCGTGGTGCCCGAACCGGGGACGCTCGCGCTGGTGGCCGTGGCCGCCGTCGCGGCCGGTCTCGCCGCCGCCCGCCGCCGCCGCGGCTGATCCCGCCGGCTGGCCCTGACGCAACACCATCATCGCCGCCCCAGTCGGCGCATCGATGGACCGCGAGATGGCACGGGCAGCCCCGAGCCTGCGCCGCGCCGCGGGACTATACTCACGGCGACCCCCGCGCCGCCCCGCCAACCCGCCTGGGGCCGGTGATTTCGCCCCTTTTCGGAGACTCGTGATGTCGCGGCTTCGTCGCCTCGTCCTCCTGGCCTGCCTCCTGGCCGCCCCCCTCCCCGCGTCGGCCGCCCGGCTCGACATGCCCGAAGGGGCCCACGTCTGCATCATCGGCGGCGGCGTGGCCGACGCCATGCAGCACTCGGGCTGGCTGGAGGTGATGCTCCAGAGCCGGTTTCCCGACCATCGGCTCGTGATCCGAAACCTCGCCTTCGACGGCGACGAGATCGACCCCGCCAAGCGACTCCGCTCCGCCGACTTCGGCACGCCCGACCAGTGGCTCGCCGGGGCCGCCCCGATCCCCAATCCGGGCGCCATCGGCGACAAGAGCGCCGTCCGCGAGAACCGCTTGGAACTGACGGGCACCCGGGCCGACGTGATCTTCGCCTTCTTTGGCTCCAATGAGGCCCACGCCGGCCCCGCCGGGCTCGAGGCCTTCAAGGCCGAGGTGGACCGGTTCCTCAAGCACACGCTCGCCCAGAAATACAACGGCGTCTCGGCGCCGCGGATCGTGATGCTTTCCCCGATCGCCCATGAGGACCTGGGCCGAGCCCACTGGCCCGACGGTAGCACGCATAACGCGAACTTGAAGCTCTACACGGCCGCGCTGGAGGAGGTGTCGAAGGCCAATGGCGTGGAATGCGTCGATCTCTTTACGCCCACGCTCGAGGCCTACGCGAAGAACCCCGAAAACCTCACGACCGACGGCATTCATCCCAATGCCGCCGGCGACCGTGTGATCTCGGGGATCATCGACGAGGCGCTGTTCGGTGCGCCGCCCGCCCGCGACGAGCGGGCCCTCCAGCGGCTCCAGCAGGCCGTCGCCGACAAGAACTTCTTCTGGTTCAACCGCTACCGCGTCACCGACGGCTACTCGACCTACGGCGGCCGCGCCTGGCTCAAGTTCGTCGACGGCCAGAGCAACTACGAGGTGGGCCAGCGGGAGCTCGAGTATCTCGACGTGAAGACCGCCAACCGCGACCGGCGGATCTGGGCGACGGCCGCCACGCTCGCCGACCCGGCCGCGCCGCTTCCGCCAGTGGAGGAGAGCGGCCTGCCACCGCTGCTCCCCGTGAAGACCAACAAGCCCGGCAAGCTTGCCGGCGGGGCCCACGAGTTTCTCTCCGGGGCCGACGCGATCGGCAAGATGACCGTCCACTCCGGGATGAAGGTCGAGCTCGTGGCCGACGAAGCCATGTTTCCCGATCTGATCAACCCCGTGCAGATGGCCTTCGACACGAAGGGCCGGCTCTGGGTGGCCGCCTGGCCCACCTATCCCCACTGGCGGCCCGACGAGCCGATGAACGACAAGCTCCTGATCCTGGAAGACACCAACGCCGACGGCCGCACCGACAAGGTCAAGACCTTCGCCGGCGATCTCCACAATCCCACCGGTTTCGAGTTCTGGGGCAAGGGGGTGATCGTGGCCCAGGGCCCCGACATCCTCTACCTGGAGGACACCAACGGCGACGACGCCTACGACGTGAAGACGCGGATCATCGGCGGCATCGACACGGCCGACACCCACCACACCGCCAACAGTTTCAGCTTCGACCCCGCGGGCACCCTCTACTTCCAGGAGGGCACTTTCCACCACTCGCAGCCCGAGACGCCCTGGGGCCCGCCGGCCCGCACCGCCAACGGCGCGGTCTTCTCCTACGAGCCGCGCACCGGCAAGGTGGGGCTCTACACGTCGTATTCGTTCGCCAATCCCCACGGCCACACCTTCGGCCGCTGGGGCGACGACATCGTCGTGGACGGCACCGGGTCGGTGCCCTACTGGGGCAGCGTGTTCTCCACCCGGCTCGACGGGATGAACAAGCACGGCGGCGCCCCGAGCGTGTATCGCCAGCGCACCCGGCCCTGCCCGGCTATCGAGACGCTCTCGAGCCCCCACTTCCCGGCTGACCT
>JBILOA010000492.1:0-2595 GCA_044374735.1 Pirellulales bacterium
GTTCAGGATCTCGTCGGCGCGATGCTCGACGCCGGAAGCCTCGAGGCCGCGCTCGCGGTCGACACCACCGTCGCCAAGGCCGACGCCCTCCTCCCGGCCGTGACGCTCGCCGCGCGGATCAAGGATGGCCCGGCGCTCGAGAAGCAGGTCAAGAACCGCTTCGGCAAGGAAGGCTCGCTGCCGCCGGAGGCGAAGGTGGCCTTCGACACCGGCAAGGTGGCCGGCGCCAATCTCCACGAGATCACGGTCGACATCTCCGGGCTGCCGGCGGCCGACCAGTTCGGCGACACGCTCGCCGCCACGCTCGCGGTCACCGCCGACCGGGTGTATCTGCTCGTCGGTGGCGACGCGGCCAAGCGGGTCGGCGCGGCGGTCGCGGCGGGAGCCGAGGCCGACCAGGCCAGCAAGCCGATCAGCGGCGTCGAGCTCGCCGTGCCCGCCCTGATGGCCTACGCGGGCGCGATGGCCAAGGCGTCGGACGACGCGACGGCCGACGTGCTCGCGGAGGTGGCCAAGCAGTCGGCCGACAAGGCCAATCCACTGGTGCAGCTGCTCGTGCGACCGATCGAGCGGGGCGTGGCCTTGCGGCTCTCGGCGGAGGCCGGCGCGATCGAGACGATCGCGGCGGCGATCACGGCCCAGGCGCCAGGCGGCCTCGCGCCGGCGGGGGGCGGGTTTCCGCCGCTGCCGGCCGGTGCCGGTGCGCCGGCGCTCGCGCCCTAGTTTCGGGCACGCCTGCCGCCCCGTGCGACCGGCCTGCCTCCCTTCAGCCCCGCCCCCTCCAACCCCATCATGATCCGAGCCACGATGGCCCCTGGTGACGCTTCCCAGTTGGTTCGCCGCGAGATCGCCGGTGCGAACATCGCCGACCTCGCCCGTGCCCATGGCACGCCGCTCTACGTGTATGACGCCGAGGTGATCCGCCAGCGGTGCCGCGACCTCGCCGCCTGGGACACGATCCGCTTCGCCCAGAAGGCCTGCTCCAACCTCGCCGTGCTCGATCTGGTCCGCCGCGAGGGCGTGCTCGTCGATGCGGTGAGCGCCGGCGAGATCCACCGGGCGTTGGCGGCCGGCTACCCGGCCCACGCGCCGGCCGCACCCGCCTCGACCACCGACCTGCCCCCCGCCCACCCGATCGTCTACACGGCCGACATCTTCGACCGCGACAGCCTCGACGCCGTCGCCCGGCTCGGCCTCCACGTCAACTGCGGGTCTGCCGACATGATCGAGCAGCTCGCCGCGCGGGTGCCGGGGGCGGCCGTCACGCTCCGGGTGAACCCCGGGTTCGGTCATGGCCATAGCCAGAAGACCAACACCGGCGGCGAGGGCTCGAAGCACGGCATCTGGCACGAGGAGATCCCGGAGGTGCTCCGCCGCGCCGAGTGGGCGGGGCTCGGCGTCTCCGGCCTCCACATGCACATCGGCAGCGGTGCCGACCTCGCGCACCTCGCCGAGGTGGCCGGGGCGCTCGAACGGGTGGCCCACGAGATCGGCCGTTCGCTCACGACCATCAGTGCCGGCGGCGGGCTGCCCGTACCCTACAAGCCCGACGAGGTGCGGGCCGACCTCTCGGGCTACTTCACCCTCTGGGACGCCACGCGCAAGCGGCTCGAGGATCGCTTCGGCCACCGGATCCGGCTGGAGATCGAGCCGGGCCGCTACCTCACGGCCGAGGCGGGCTTCGTGGTGACGGAGATTCGCGCGGTCAAGCGGCAGGGCGGCCGGAAGTATCTGCTCGTCGACGCGGGCTTCAACACGCTCGCGCGACCGGTGCTCTACGGGTCTTACCATCCGATGAGCCTCTGCCCCGCGGGCGACGCCCCCGCGGCCAGCGAGGAGGTGGCGGTGGGCGGGCCCCTGTGCGAGTCGGGCGACATCTTCACCCAGGCCGACGGTGGCTTCGTGACGACCAGGTCACTGCCGGCCGCCGCGGTTGGCGACCTGCTCGTGATCGAGATCACCGGGGCGTACGGGTTCGTGATGGCGAGCAACTACAACTCGAAGCCCCTGCCGGCCGAGGTGCTGGTGGACGGCGGCCGGCCGAGGCTCGTCCGGGCCCGCCAATCCGTGGAAGACCTCGTTCGTGGCGAGACGGCCTGACGGCCGCTGGCGAACGCTCTCGCGTCGGTGACCGGGTTCTGGCATCCTCCCGGCTCCCGCGGGCTCTCCGGATGCTCATCTCCCACAGCCACTCGTTCGCCTTCTTTCACGTCCCCAAGACCGCCGGCAGCAGCGTCCGCGTCGCGCTCGGCCGTCATGCGACGTGTGTCGACGACTACTGGGCCAATCGGGCGCTCGCCCGGATCGGCATTCCCGTCAACCGCTTCGCCCCCTGGCCCTACACGAAGCTCCGGCCGCACGCGTCGGCGGCCACACTCGCCGCCTGGGTGCCACCGGAGATCTTCGAGCGGCTCTTCAAGTTCGCCTTCGTGAGAAACCCCTGGGACCTGCTCGTCTCCTACTGGCACTACCTGCGCCACAACCCGGGCCACCACCGCGGCCGCATCGCCCGCCGGCTCCCCGACTTCGCCGCCTACGTGGAGTATGAGATCCGCCGTGGGCGGATCTCGCAGTCGAGGCTCCTCTGCGACCGGC
>JBILOA010000493.1:0-2586 GCA_044374735.1 Pirellulales bacterium
GGCGGTCGGGCCAGGGCGAGCCCCGCGGCGTCTGGGCCGAGCCGCAGGCGAAGCTCGTCCTCGAACTCACCCGGCCGTACGCGCGGGTCGCCGGGGGCGGCCTGACGGTGGCCGACCGGCTGGTGGTGGATCGGCTGGCGCTTGAGTCTTCGACCGTGGCGGTCGCCGCGCGGGGCGCGGTGGAGGAATGGTCGGGCCGACGGTTGGCGGAGCTGACGGGGTCGCTCTCCTATGACTGGGGGCAGCTGTCGCGGCTGGCGACGCCTTGGACCGGCGGCAAGGTACGGCTGGCTGGCACGGTCAATCGGCCGTTCACCGCGCGGGCGCCGTTGTCGGCGGCGATTCCCGCCGGCATGGTGACGGCCGCGGGGGACCCGCTCGCGCCCGCGTCCGGGACGCTTCCGCTGCCGGACGCCTGGCTGGCGGCCACCCGCGGCGGGGAGACGCCGGCGGCTGATGGCCGCCCAGCCGCGACGTTGCCCGTGAAGGACGTGGCCTCGGCCCGACGGCTCGAAGAACGGCTCAAGGCGGTGTCGCTCGACACCTCGGCCGCCTGGACGGCCGCGGACATCGACGGGTTTTCCCTCGCCGCCGGCGACGTCGCGGTTCGCCTCGTCGAGGGGCAGCTGGCGCTCGGGCCCTTCGACCTGCCGGCGGCGGGCGGCCGGCTGCGGGGCGCTCCCTGGATCGCGCTGGCGCCGGCACCGGGCGAGCTGGTCGTGCCTCCCGGCCGGATCGTCGAGCGGGTGCAACTCACCGGCCCCATGTGCAACCGGTTCGCCACCTGGATCTCACCGCTCTTGGGACGCTCGACCGAGACCTCCGGGATCGTCAGCGTCGACACGGCCGGAGCGCGGCTGCCCCTCGCCGATCCGCTCGCCGGCGAGGCTGCGGCGCAGGTGGTGTTCGAGCAGTTCGAGGTGATGCCCAGCGGGGCGATGCAGCCCCTGGTGAATCTGCTCGGCAAGCTGCAGGCGGCGATCGATCCGCGGTTCGCGCTCTCCGACAAGCCGGTGCTCCTGCGAGTGCGGCCCGACCCGATCCGCGTCCGGCTGGCCGAGCGGCGGATCTGGCACGAGGGTCTGGTGATGGACTCGGGTGCGTGGATGGTGACCTCGAAGGGAAGCGTGGCGGCCGACGGCTCGCTCGCGATGCTCGTCGAAGTGGCCTTCCGCGGCGACCTGGTCGGGCAGACGCCGGTGGTGGCCACGCTCGCCCGTACCCCGATCGCGATCCCGCTCAAGGGCACGCTCGCCCGGCCCCAGTTCGACGCCGCCGCCGTCGACATCCTGCTCAAGCGGGTGCTCGAGAACACGGCGCGGGCGGTGATCGACGACGGGATCGGCCGCGGCTTGGAGGCGCTCTTCGGCCAGCCCCCCGCGCCGGCTCAGCCGGCGCCGCTTACACTTCCGCGGTGACCTGGCGACGCCGGGGCTTTCTCGAGGCAGCGCGCATGGGCGAACAGAGGGCGTGGCTCGATGCGGTGCGGTCGCAGGTCGACTTCGCGCTCGCCGGTCCGCCCCGCCCCCGCCGCGACACCGACTTCGACTGGGAGTGGTTCGCTGTCCGCGGACCGCGGGCTGCGGCACCGTCGACTCCCGGCGGGCCCTTCTCCGGCGAGTGGCTCGCGGAGCACGCTGAGCCCCTGTGGGAGGTCCGTCGGATGCTTGCTGACGACGCCAGCCAGCTCCTCTTCGACCTGCACCTCGTCCTCCGGGCGGCGGGGCCGGCCCGGTTTCACTTCCCGCGACTCGACTTCAGAGACTGGCTCGTCGTGCACGGCCGCGAGCCGTTCGCCGCCGACGGGCTGCCGGCCGACTCCCTCGGACAGCCGCTCGAAGTCTTCGATGTGACGGTCGCCGAGTCCGGAACGCGGGTGCGGGTCATCGCCACCGCGATGCAGATCCGCCTCTGCAACGCCTACCGGCAGTACGTGCCTATCCGGGCCGGCGTGCCGCTGGGACCGTGCGCCGGTGACGTGGTGTTCGACTGCGGCGCCTGCATCGGCGATTTTGCGACCCTGTTCGCGGCGCTCGTCGGCCCGGGCGGCTTGGTTCACCTCTTCGATCCGGTGCCGCTGCACCTGCGGTATTGCCACCGGCAGGCCGCGCTCAACCCGCATCTCGCGGCCGTCCTCCGGCCGGTGCCTGTGGCGGTCGGGGCCGCCGCGGGCTCAGTGGCCGGGAACGTGCGAGACACCGAGCGGGTGTCGCCCGGCGGTCTCGCGGTCGACGCCTACGAACGGGTCTCGCTCGACGGCTATGCCGACGCCGCGGGGATCGCCCGCATCGACTTCGTCAAGATGGACATCGAGGGGGCCGAACTCGACGCCCTGGCTGGAGCACGGGACCGACTGTCCCGCCAGCGGCCCAGACTCGCCATCTCGGCATACCATGCCCCGGAGCACCTGTGGGAGATTCCACGGGCGATCCGCACGGCGAACCCCGGCTACCGGCTCCACTTCGGGCACCACATGCCGGTCAGGTGGGAGAGCGTGTTTTACGCGGTGTGACGCGGCCGCATCAGGCCGAGGCCGCGGTGACCCGGCCCTCGCGCCGCAGGCGGCGGTCGACCGCCGCCACGAGC
>JBILOA010000494.1:0-2584 GCA_044374735.1 Pirellulales bacterium
ATCTGATCGGCCGCGACGCTGAGATCCTGCTGCTTCAGCGACCGGGAGATCTCGGCGGCTCCGACGGAGCCGTAGAGGTGACCCTCGTCATTGGCGTTGGCCTCGATCGTCACGCTCGTCCGCACGAGTTCGGCCAAGACGCTCCGCAGCCCTGCCAGCCGCTCGCGGGCGATCTCTTCGAGCTTGGCGCGGTGCTTCTCGACCATCCGCTTGTGGTGCTCGGTGGCGACCGTAGCGAGCCCCTGCGGGAGCAGGTAGTTGAGGGCGTAGCCCCGCTTCACCTCCACCACCTCGCCCTGCTTGCCGAGGTGTTCGACGGGATGGACGAGCAGCAGTTCGATGCCGCCGCGACTGCCCTTCGGCAGACGCTTGCCGGCGGCCTCGACGAGGGGGATGGATGTCGTGGGCATGGTGGTTCTCCGTTCCAGTGAGTGTGCAGGAATGCCTGCGTTGATCGGGATGTTTGTGTGTCGTTTGTCGGGCGACTGGGCCGTTCAGAACGGGATGTCGTCGTCGCCACCGCCGCCGGCCGGCGCATCGTCGGGACCATCATACCCTGAGGCCTGGGCGTATTCTTCGTCGCCACCGGCCACCGGCCGCCCCGGAGTGCGGGCCTTGCCGGCCCCGGCTGGCGCGGCGGGCCCTCGGCCCCCTTCGCCCCGGCCGCCGAGCAGCTGCATCCGCTCGCAGACCACGCGAAGTTTCGAGTTTTTCTTGCCGTCTTTTTCCCAGGTATCGAGCTTGAGCCGGCCCTCGATGAGCAGCGGCGAGCCCTTGGTGACGTATTCCCCGGCCACTTCGGCCGTCCGCCCCCAGAGCGTGACGTCGACGAAGGTCGTCTCTTCGACCCACTCGCCCGTGGCCGTCTTGCGGCGATCGTTGACCGCCAGCCCGATGTCGGTCACTGCCGTGCCCGAGGCGATGTAGCGCAGCTCGGGATCGCGGGTCACGTTGCCAACCAGCACCACCTTGTTGAAACTCGCCATGGGTTGATCCTCCCTGGTGAAGCCTGCGACCGGCTTCATGCTGGATTACTGAACGCCTGTTCAATCTCGACGCAGGATAGCCCCCCTGCTTCGGGACCGCAAGAGGGCGGGCGATTTTTTCAGGACGCGGGAGGACCAGCCGCCGGAGCGGCGGGAGCGGGTCGCCGGGCCGCCTCGCCGGACGACAGGGCGTGCTGCACGAGGGCATCGGCGATCCGGTCATCGACCCGCAGGACCAGCTTGCGGAGGATGTCGTCGTTGATTTCGCACTGCCGCTCGAGGACCGTGAGCCCATCGCCCGGCATCTTGAAGTAGGTCAGCCAGTAGACGCCCTTCTTGTGCCCCTTGATCGGATAGGCGAGCTTGCGCTCGTCCCAGAGGCGGGCCGCCAGGACCGTGCCCCCCTGTTGTCCGATCAGGTCGGCAATCTGCTGCGTCACCGCGCCCGGGTCGCGGGCATAGCGGCCCGGCTCCAGGATGAACATCCCCTCGTATACGGCCATCGGCATCGTCCTCCGGTTGAGATCCTGCTGGTTGTCGTGTCGAAAATGTCGTGCGATCAGTTGTAGCGATTCATCGCGGCCTGGAGGCCGCGGGCCAGCCATTCCTCGGTGGCGTCGGCTGCCCGCTCCACCATCACGGCGACCGCTTCCTGCTCCGGCTTTGCGAACCGGCCCAGCACGAAGTCGGCCGGCTTCCAGCCCACCGGCACCGGCCCGATCCCCAGCCGCAGCCGAGGCACGCTCGTGGTGCCCAGTCGGGTGAGGATGTCCGCCAGACCGTTCTGGCCTCCCGCCGACCCGGCCGGCCGCAGCCGGAGGGTGTCGAGCGGCAAGTTGAAGTCGTCGCAGGCCACAAGCATGTCAGATTCCGCGATCTTGTAGAAGTCCCGGGCCGCCAGCACGGCTGAACCGCTCAGATTCATCCAGGTGAGCGGCCAGAGCAACAGGGCCGGATGACCCCTCAGGCTGACCTGGGCCACTTCGCCCTGGAAGCGGGCCCGGCGTGGCGGATCGCCCGCCCGCCGCGCCAGCACGTCCAAAACCTCGAAGCCCACGTTGTGCCGGGTCTCGCGATAGGCGCTGCCCGGATTGCCGAGACCGACGATGAGCTTCACGGCGCATCTGCCATCCCGGTCGGCCGTGTGGCGCCGCGCAGGTCGTTCCTGCCACGCTCACTCGCCACCCGCCTCCTCCTCGGCGCCGGCCTTGCGGCCGATGATCTCCGGCTCGACCGGTGCAGCCACCGCCTCGTCCGTCGCCTTCTTTCCGGGGATCATGCAGGTCACGACCGTCTCATCGGCGTCGGGAACGGCCCGCACACCCTCGGGAAGCTCGAGGTCGCGAACCTTGATCACGTGGCCCACCTCGAGGTGGCCGACGAGGGCATGCACCTTCTCGGGAACGTGGTCGGCTTTGCACTCCACCTCGATCTCGTGGAGCACAAGGTTGACGATGCCGCCGGCCCGCTGGCCGGGGCACTCGCCCTTGAGGTCGACGGGCACCTTCACGCGAATCCGGTCGGAGGCGCTGACCCGCACGAAGTCGACGTGCAGCGGCTCGACGCCGAAGGTGTCCCACTGCATCTCGCGGATCAGG
>JBILOA010000496.1:0-2583 GCA_044374735.1 Pirellulales bacterium
CCTGCAGCCTTGCCGGGCCTCCGCCCGGCGGCCGCACCTCCGGGCGGCCGTGCTCGTGCGCGTTTGGGTGCGCGACGCTTGAGCAGAGCATCCCTGCCGCTGCCGTCCGTACCGCTGCCGTTGGGCGGCGAGGGGTTGCCTGAGGCGGTCGAGCGGCGCGGGAAACCGGTTGCAGCCGGCCCAGTCGCCGGCGGAGCGGCATTCGCCCTGGTCGCATGAGCGTGCTATCCTTCAATTCCTAGCCGCGGATCGACCTCGCCGTTGTGGCGGGTCCGCGCCGGTTCACGGGATCGTGGCCGGCGGCGAAGCGGGGTTTCCCTGTGGAGCGATCCACATGGCGCATGCCTCTGCCCTCCGAACCCCCCGCCTGCTCGCGGTGGCGGTCCTGTTCTCCGGGGCCGCGGCGGCCGCCGAGCCGGCCATCTCATTCACGAGGGACATCAAGGGGATCCTCTCCAACCGCTGCGTCCGCTGCCATGGCCCTGACGCCGAGGATCGCCACGGCGGCGGTGACGACGGGCTGCGGCTCGACACCTTCGCCGGGGCGACGGCCGACCTCGGCGGCCACGCGGCGATCGTGCCGGGCAAGCCCGACGACAGCGAACTCCTCGCCCGGATCACCTCCACCGACCCCGACGTCGTGATGCCGCCGCCCGAGGCCGGGGAGCGGCTTTCGCCCGCGGAGGTCGAGCGGCTCACGCGCTGGATCGCCGGCGGCGCCGCCTACGAGCCCCACTGGGCCTACGTGGCCCCGAAGCGGCCGCCGGTGCCGGCCGTGAAGAACGCCGGCTGGCCCAGGAACGACATCGACCGCTTCATCCTCGCGCGGCTGGAGGCCGAGGGGCTCGGGCCGCAGCCCGAGGCGGACCGCTCCACGCTGGCCCGCCGGCTGGCGCTCGACCTCACGGGGCTGCCTCTCAGCCCGGAAGAGGTCGACGCCTTCGTCGCCGACCCGGCGCCCGACGCCGTGGAGAAACTCGTCGACCGGCTGCTCGCCCATGACGGCTACGGTGAGCACGCGGCCCGGCAGTGGCTGGATCTGGCCCGCTATGCCGACAGCGCCGGCTACGCCGACGACCGCCCGCGGACGATCTGGGGCTGGCGCGACTGGGTGATCCGCGCCTGCGACGCGAACATGCCGTTCGACGAGTTCACGATCCGGCAGCTCGCCGGCGACCTCCTGCCCGACGCCACCGATGACGACCGGATCGCGACGGGCTTCCACCGCAACACCCTCACGAACTCCGAGGGGGGCACGATCGACGAGGAGTTTCGCGTGGCGGCGGTCGTGGACCGCGTCAACACGACGATGAGCACGTGGATGGGCACGACGATGGCGTGTGCCCAGTGCCACGACCACAAGTACGACCCGCTCTCGCAGCGGGAGTATTTCGGGATCTACGCGATCCTGAACCAGACCGCCGACGCCGACCGTCCCGGCGAGGAGCCGCTCCACGCCTTCTTCACGCCCGAGCAGGAGAAGCGGCGAACGGCGATCCAGGCGGAGATTGCCGCCGCCGAACACGCGCTCGCCGCCGACACGCCGGCGCTCGCTGTCGCCCGCGAGGCCTGGGACCGGGATTTCCCCCGTGACCTCGGCTGGCGGCCCGCCCGCCCGGTCGCGGCGGCCGTCGAGGCCGCGCCGGTGACGGCCGCCACGATCGACGACGCCGGCACGGTGCGGTTCGGCGAGACCGGCAAGCAGGCGGTCGCCACGGTCACGCTCCCGCTCCCCACTGGGCCGCTCGCCGCCGTGCGGCTCGACTTCCCCGGTGATGCGGTGCTGCCTCAGGGCGGGTCGGGCCGGGCCGCCAACGGCTCCTTCGTGCTCTCGGGCGTTTCGGCGCGGCTGGAGCCCGAGGCGGCGAGCGCGCCACAAGGTCGGTTCATTCGCGTCGAACTGCCGGGGCAGGGCAAGCATCTCTCGCTGGCCGAGGTCGAGGCCTTCAGCGGCGGCGACAACGTGGCTCGCGACAAGACGGCCACGCAGTCGTCGACGGGCTACGAGGGCGTCGCAGCCCGTGGCGTCGACGGGATCACCGAAGGTGACTATTTCAAGAAGCACTCCGTCACGCACACGGACCACCAGGACGACCCCTGGTGGGAGGTGGATCTCGGTGCAGCGAAGCCGATCGAGCGGGTCGTGCTTTGGAACCGCACCGACGGCGGCACGGCGGGCCGGCTCGTCGGAGCCCGAGTGCTCCTGCTCGACGACGCCCGGCAGCCTGTCTGGCAGGCTTCCATCGACACGGCGCCCGCGCCCTCGCTGGCCCTGTCGCCCACCGGCGCACGCGAGTTGCCTTTCGCGATCGCCTTTGCCGACCGCGCGCAGCCCGGCTTCGATGCCACCGCCGTGCTCCGCAGGCCCCCGGATCCGAAGGATGCCAATGCCGTGAAGGCCGACCGCGAGACGGGCTGGTCGCCCGGTTCGGCCGCACCGGCGAGCCTGACGTTGCTGCCTGCCCAGCCCGTCGACGTGCCCGCCGGCATGCGGCTGGTGCTCACGGTGCGGCAGCAGTCGAAGCACGAGGGGCAGACGGTGGGAATCGTTCGTTGCTCCACCTCCGCGGACAGCCGCGTCGC
>JBILOA010000495.1:0-2583 GCA_044374735.1 Pirellulales bacterium
TCACAGCCCGCGCTCGAGAAGCCGTTGGCTCCGCGGATCCAAGCCGGCGGCCGATGGAATCCGATAGCGGATGCCGTCGGTGTCGGTGAGGATCACGCCGCCGTCGGGCTGGCGCGACACGTCGTCGGGATGGGCCACGCTGAAGCGGTGCGGACCCCGATCGGTGACCACATCCCATTCCGTCGGCCGCCCCTCCGTGACCGACGTGATCCGCTCGATGCGCGGCATGAACTCCCGCTCGGCGAGAATCGCCTCGAGGAGCTCCGCGACCGGCCGCCCGCAATTGGCCAGGGAGTCGACCCAGACGAGCTCGGCGCCGGCGGCCGTGAGCACCGCCACCCCGGCATCCGGCGCCGAGAACGGGAAGCCGCGGCGCACGTCGACATCCTGGTGCCGCGTGCCATCGGCCGCCACGAAGTCGAGTCCGCCATCGGCCCTGCGCTCGAGCCGCCAGCCGGCGGCCTGCGTGCCGCTCATGCCAGCACCTCCTCGGCGGCGGCCTTCTGCTGGGCCCGATGGAGCCGCGCGTACACGCCGTCGGCCGCCAGCAGTTCGTCGTGCGTGCCGACCTCCACGATCCGTCCCTGGTCGAGCACCACGATCCGGTCGGCCCGCCTGAGCGTCGAGAGGCGATGGGCGATCGCGATCGTGGTCCGCCCCGTCACCAGCCGGTCGATCGCCGCCTGGATGACCGCCTCGGTCTCGGGATCCACGGCGGAGGTGGCCTCGTCGAGGATCAGGATTCGCGGGTCGACCAGGAGCGCCCGGGCGATCGAAATCCGCTGCCGTTCGCCGCCGGAAAGCGAGCTGCCCCGCTCCCCGACCTTCGAGTCGTAGGCCGCCGGGAGCCGGAGGATGAACTCATGCGCCCCGGCCGCCCGGGCCGCCGCCACGATCTCCTCCCGCGAGGCCTCCGGCCGGCCGTAGGCGATGTTTTCGGCGACTGTGCCGAAGAACAGGAACGGCTCCTGGAGCACGACGCCGAGGTTGGCGCGATACGCCCGGATCGAGAGGTTTCGCAGATCGATGCCGTCGACCCGGATCGACCCGGCCGACGGATCCTGGAACCGGCAGACGAGGTTGGCCAACGTCGACTTGCCCGACCCGCTGGCTCCCACGAGCCCGATCATCTCGCCCGGCTGGATCACCAGATCGATGCCGTGGAGCACCTCGCGCGCCCCGTAGCGGAAGCGGACGCCGTCGACCTCGATCCGACCCAGGAGGCGACCCGGCTCGACCGGCCGCGCCGGCTCGGCGACGGTCGGCACGCAATCGAGGATCTCGAAGATCCGCTCGGCGCTCGTCGCGGCCCGCTGCGTGGCGGGCACCATCCGCACCATCGACTCGAGCCGGCCGTAGAACCGGCCGATGTAGGCGAGGAACGCAGTCAGCGCGCCGACCGTGAGCCCTTCACCGAATACGAGCCACGCGCCGGCGGCCCAGACCACCAGCAACCCCAGTTCGTTGGCGAGGCTGACGAGCGGGCCGAAGAAGGACCAGATCACGTTGACCCGGTCGTTGGCCACGAGCACGCCCTGGTTGGCGGCCTCGAACCGACCGCACTCCCGCGCCTCCTGGGCGAAGGCCTTCACCACCCGGGCACCGGGGATCGCGTCGGCCAACAGGCTCGTCATGTCGGCCCAGGCCGTGCCGGCCCGCGTGAACCCGCGGCGCATCCGTTCCCGGACGCCGTTGACCAGCCAGACGACGAACGGAAACGGGGCCAGCGTCACCAGGGCGAGTTGGGGACTGATCCAGACCAGGACGACCCCGGTCAAGATCACCAGCAGCACGTTCGACGAGAAGTCGATCAGGTGCATCGAGAGGTAGTTGTTGATCCGTTCGGTGTCGCTGCTGACCCGGGAGATCAGGTCGCCGGTGCGGCGGGTAGCGAAGAAGTCGAGCGACAGGCTCTGCATGTGGGCGTAGGTGCGACTCCGCAGGTCGGCCGCGATCCGCTCGCTCACCCAGGCGAGCGTCCAGGCCCGGGCCCAGGCGAGCAGCCAGGAGATGACGGCCGCCGTGGCCAGCAGCCCGAGGTACCACCACACGAGTTGGAACGGGACGTCCTGCCCCGACTGCCGCGGGATCAACACCTTGTCGACCAGCGGCATCGTGACGTAGGGGGGCACGAGCGCCATCGCGGTGCTGGCCAGTGAGAGCAGGCAGCCCAGGATGGCGACGCCGGCGTGGTCCCGCGCGAACCCCAGCACCCGCACGAGCGGCCGCCACGACCCGCGATCGCTGCCGCCATCCTCGTCGTCGAGCCAGCGCGGCAGCGGGGCCACCGGCTCCGGGGCGACGCTCGCCTCGACCGACCCCCGCGGCTCCTTCCGGGCCTCCCAGGTCTCCGCCAGCGACTGAACGGCGGCCGCCCGGGCGGACGTGAACTGCCAGGCGGCCTCGGCATGACCGTCCCGCAGCAGCTCGAGCCGACCGAAGGAGACCCGCAGCCGCGTGGCCAGGTGGCAGGCGTCGTCGAGCGGCCAGACCCGTGGCGGCCGGCCGACGTCGCCGGTCGCGGGATCGTCGGCGATCAACCGACCGTCCGTCAAAAGGATCCTGCCCGACGCGAATCGGCCC
>JBILOA010000497.1:0-2581 GCA_044374735.1 Pirellulales bacterium
GAAGCGCATGGCCCAACTGTATTTCTATTACTCGGCGATGAACGCCGGCAAAAGCACGACGCTGCTGCAGTCGGCGCACAACTACCGGGAGCGGGGCATGGAGGCGCTGCTCTACACGCCGGCGATCGACACCCGGGCCGGCGACCCCAGGATCCATTCCCGGATCGGGATCTCGGCCGACGCGATCGCCTTCGGCGAGGACTACGATTTCTTCGCCGCCGTGCGCGAGCGGCACCAGGCCGGGCCGGTGCACTGCTTGCTCATCGACGAGGCCCAGTTTCTCACGCCGCGGCAAGTGCTGCAGCTCACGCTCGTCTGCGACCGGCTCTCGATCCCGGTCCTCTGCTATGGGATCCGGACCGATTTCCGGGGTGAGCCCTTCGAGGGGAGCAAGTATCTGCTGGCCTGGGCCGACAACATCGTCGAGATCAAGACGATCTGCCGCAGTGGCAAGAAGGCGACGATGAACGCCCGACTCGACGAGCAGGGCCGGCGCGTGACCGAGGGTGCCCAGATCGACATCGGCCACCACTACGAGGCGATGAGCCGTCGGGAGTTCAAACTCGACGAGGTCTCGCCGGTCGTCCCGAAACCCGACCGCTGAACGCGACGGGCCGGCCGCTCCGGCGACCGGCCCGCCGAAATCGGAGCCGTGTGTGGCTGCTCAGCCGAGCGCCGCGACGGCGGCAAGCACTTCCTGCTCGTGACCCGCTGGCTTCACGGCGGTGAACGCCTTGGCGATCCGGCCGGCCGCGTCGATCACGAAGGTGCTCCGGGCGATGCCCATGAAGCTTTTGCCATACATGCTCTTCGCCCGCCAGGCTCCGTACGTCTCGGCCAGCGAATGGTTCTCGTCGGCCAGCAGCGTGAAGGGCAGCCCGTGCTTCTGCCGAAACTTCACGTGGCTCCGCGGCGAGTCGGGGCTGACGCCGAGCACGACGGCCTTGTGTCGGGCGAACTGCGCGTGGGCATCGCGAAATCCGCAGGCCTCGACGGTGCAGCCGGGCGTGTCGTCCTTGGGATAGAAGTAGAGCACGACCGGCCGCCCCTTGAACGCCGACAGCTTGACCGGCGATCCATCGTGGGCCACGGTCGTGAAGTCGGGCGCCCTCGAGCCTTCCCGCGGCCAGGCCGGCTCCGTCGTCTTCGTGGCGGGCTGCTTCGCGGCCGGTTTCTTGGAAGCGGGCTTCTTCGGAGCAGCCTTCTTCGGAGCGGGCTTGCTCGCGGCCGGTCGCTTCGCGGCGGGCTTCTTGCTGGGCTTCTTGCTGGGCTTCTTGCTGGGCTGCTTGCTGGGCTGCTTGCTGGGCTGCTTGCTGGGCTGCTTGCTGGGCTGCTTGGCAGGCTTCTTCTTGGCCATGACGGGCTATGCTCCGGGACGGGGATCGTGCGAGGCGGACTGGTCGGAGGTTGTAGCACGTTTGCGTCCGATCGAACTGCAGCGACGCCGGCCGCGGCATCGCGGAGGCTTGTCCTGCGACCGCGCGAGCTTCCTTGTGCCGGCTCCCGACAATCGGCCACACTGGGAGCGTTGGCCCGGCACTCCGGCTATCGGAGCGACATCTCTCATGGAACGATTTCTCTCGCCGTCGGAACTCGCGAGCCTCGGCCTGGCCGCGGTGGGCGAGGGCGTGCTCATCGATCGGGCGGCGGTGTTCGTCAACCCGGGCTGCATTCGGATCGGATCGCGAACCAGGATCGACGCGTTCTGCCTGATCACGGCCACGGCTCATGGGGTCACGATCGGCCGCATGGTGCATCTGGGCGCTGGCTGCCAGATCTTCGGCGGCGGGGGTGCGGTGACGCTCGAAGACTTCACCTGTCTGTCGGGCCGCACGTCGGCCTACACGACCTGCGACGATCTGGTCGACGGCCACTTGATCAACCCCACCATTCCTGCGGCGTACCGTCGGGTGCAGTGTGGTTCCGTGACGCTGCGGCGACATGCGGCGGTCGGCTGTGGCTCGGTGGTGTTGCCGGGCGTCGAACTCGGCTACGGCGCGAGCGTGGGCGCGCTGACGCTCGTGAGGAAATCGGTCCCCGAGTGCGAGGTCTGGCAGGGCGTACCCGCCCGCAAGGTCGGGATGCGCAACGCCGAGCGGTTGCGGGAACTCGAGGCGAAACTGCTCGCCGAATACCCGGACTGACGACCCACGGCTGGGTCTGGTTCACGCCCCGGCTGGATCGGAGCTGGGAGCCGGGTCGCAGCAGCCGGTCACCACTCGTCAGACGGTTGCGGAAGCACCTTTGACCGTCCTAGACTTGATGCAAGCGGTCCGCAGCCACTCCGCATCCACGAAGGGCGATCCTCATGACCGCCGACAGCTCGATCCGGAGACCGACTCGCTGGATCGCAATGTCCGCCCTGGCGTTCGTGGCATCCCTGGCTGTCGCCAGCGGGGCCGCTCCCAAGGCGGCTGCCAGAAATCGCCAGCAGGCCCCGCCGCTCCGGCTCCCCGAGGCCGTGATGGCATCGCCTCAGGGCAGCGTCATGACGCTCCCGAAGGTCGACCGGGACGGCCGTGCCGCGGTGACCGCCGCGGCTGAGAAGATCGACGCGCTCCTAGCCGACCACTGGAAGGAG
>JBILOA010000039.1:0-8795 GCA_044374735.1 Pirellulales bacterium
CGACGCCGAACGCCTGCTCCGCACGGTGCGGGACAACTTCGACCGCCTGGAGGAGGAAAGCCCCGCCGAGAACGCATGGATGATGGCCACCGACGACGGCCAGAAGGCCTATCCGGGCGAGGACTACGAGAAGGTGCTCGTGAGGGCGATGCTGGCGCTGGCCAACCTCGTGCAGGACGGTGACGATGCGGAGGCGTACAGCCTGCAGGTGAGTGACAAGCAGCGGCGAATCGTCGCCACCGCCACCGACGAGCAGGGCCGCAACCCCAAGGCGGCCTACCAGCAGGTGGCGCTCGCTCCCTATCTTCGCGGGATCCTCCGCGAGGAGACGCACCGCCACTACGACGACGCCGCCCGAAGTTTCTCGCAGGTGCTCGAGTGGCAGCCCGAGTTCCGCCCCGGCCCATGGCACGTGGCGCGGGCCACGCACGGCCACCACTCGGAAAAAGGCAACGGCGTGGTGCACGTGTTCGCGCTCGTCGGCCACGGGCCTTTCAAGGCCGAGGTGGTCGAGATGCCCTCCACGGCGTCGGTGCTGGTGGCGGGCGAGATCGTGAGCGCCGGCTTCGGCCAGACGCTGCCGCCGACGGTGGCGCCGATCAAGGTGCCGCGGGTGATCGCGCTGCCGGGCAGCGTGGGTGGCCTGCAGGTGGGCGTGGGCGACTGGGCGGCCGGTCGGACCGAGACCATCACGAACGTCTCGCAGATGGCGGTCCGGCAGCACGAGGCCATACTGCCGCAGACGGTGGGGCGGGCCGTCGCGCGGCGCTCGCTCAAGAAGGCGATGATCTTCGGCGCGAAGCAGGGGCTCGGCCTCCAAAAAACCGGTCTGCCGGCCCTCGCCTTCGACGTGGCGGGAGTGGCCTGGGAGGCGTCGGAGAACGCAGACACGCGGTGCTGGGGGCTGCTGCCCGACACGATCCAGGTGCTCAGGCTGGAACTGCCGGCCGGGGTGCACACGCTCGCGCTCCAGCCCATCGACCGCGGCGGCCGACCACTGGGCGACGCCGTACCGCGGACGGTCACCGTGCTCGACGGCCGCAACACCTACGTGCTCGCCCAAGCCACCGACGCCGGGATCGTCGGCACGCCGCTCACCAACAGCCCCTGATGACTGTGGGCGGGCGGAGCCGCGTCAGGGCTCGTCCGGGCTGGTGCCACCCGAGCCCGGCTCGGCGGACGGCCGCCAGCGCTTGAGCAACCCGGCGAATCCGCCGAGCAGTTCGCCGCGGCTGACCACGTCGTCGGCGCCGGCGGCACGGGCCAGTGCCAGCCGCTCGCGGGCCACGTGCGGCCCGAAGGCCACGATCGTGGGCGGAGACCCGCCGGCCGCAGGGGATGGTGAGTCGACGAGGAGCCGGGCTCGCGTCACCACGACCGCCGGATCCTCCGCCAGCGACTGGAGGTCGAGGAGCACCACGTCATGCGGGCCGCCATGCGGCGCATCGGCGAGGCTGCGCAGCGTCTCGAGCGTGGCCCCCACCTCACGGCACAGGCCCGCGACCCGGCTGGTGGCCATCAGGTCGGGCGAGACGAGGAGAACTTTCAGCGCAGCGGCCATGGGTATCGGCGTCCGAGGGGGTTGGCGAAGGATACCGCTTCCACAGGCGCTCGCCCACGCCGGCTCAGACCGCCTCCGGTCCCCGGACCTCGCGATACAACTGCACCGCGTCGCCGATCGGCAGGGCGTGCAGCCGCCCGGTCGCCGAATCCCCACCGGCCTCGATCGCGGCCGTGATCGCCCGCACCGTCGGCTCGAGGAAGTCGTCGTTGACGGCGATCTCGAGGATCGCCTGCTGGAGCAGGCCGCCACCGGCAGCCTGCCAGCCCTGCGCGTCACAGACCGTCATCCGCGTCACGCTCACGGCGGCGAGCGCCTGCCGCACGCTCTCCACCTGCGACGGCTTCAGCGTGGCTACGACCAGACGCATGACAGGGCTCCGCCACCAGATCCGCCGGTGTCAGGGACGCGACAACAGCAAATCGGCGTCGAGCACCTTCTCGATTCGGGACCGCAACTCGGCAAGGTGGGCCCGCGAAGGGGCGTCGAGCTTGACGTCCTGTTTGGCGAGGAGCGCGGCGATCCCGGCGTCGAGCGCCCGCAACTGGTCGGCCGCGAGCGCCTGGGCGTCGGGATTGGCCGCCCCGCCCGAGATGCCCAGTGACGACAGGTCGAGCGTGCCAGAGCCGCCGCCCATGGCCAGCCCCGCCAGCCGCGACACATAGGCCCGTTGCAGGCCCCGCCGCAGGCTCGAAATGGCTGGCTTGCGCGGGGTGTAGTCGCCGGCACCGGTCTCCGTCACCTCCCGCATCACCGCCTTGCCGAGCCGGTCGAAAAGTTCCGCCGTCGTGAACGCATCCTGGTCGGCCGGCACCTTGAGTTCGTTGTCGCGAATTCGGGTGAGCACGAGCGGGTCGAGCAGCCGGCTAAGCACGCGGTCCTGCCACATCAGGATCACCTCGTGCACGGGATAGTCCTCCCGATTCACCTCGTTCGTGCCCCAGTGCATCCACCGGCTCGCCGCCAGCTGGTTGTAGAGATCGGGCGGAAAGGAGAACGGCTTGTCGCTGAACATCTCCGCCGCCAGCAGGTCGAGTGCCTCCCGCTGCTTGGCCGGATTCACCACCACGAACGGCGGCCTGGCATTGGCGTCGCCCTTGTGGCTGCGGGAACCGGCCAGCCCGCCCACGACGCGGGCGGCGTTGTACATGGCGCCGCCATGCGTGGCGAGCAGCACCCCGAAGGCCTGCCGCACCCGCTCGTAGCGGCCGCCCGAGCCGTCCTCCTCGCGGGCGGTCATCCGCTCGACGAGGCCCGGCATCAGCTGGGCCACGAGCTCGGCGCGGGCCCGGGCGAACTCGATCGGGTCGCTGCCCAGATCGAAACGGTTGGAAAGGGGATCGGGATCGCCCCACTCCGTGTCTTCGTCGGTCGCGTAGGCGAGTTCAGGCTCGCCGCTGCGGCCGGCGATCTTTTCGAGCTCCTTCCGCTCCCCCTCGGGGCTGCCGCCCGGCAGCGGCTTGTAGCCGTATTCGATCGCCCACAGGTCATACGGGCCGAGCTTGGCCGCGTAGTAGTCGCCCTGAGGCTTGCCCTTGGGCATGATGTTGACAGGGATGTAGTCCATCACGCTCGTGCTGCCGCCGGTCTGACGGGTCTTGGCCACGTCGTTCAGGTCGCCGAGCGAACGGAAAGCGCTGCCCTTGAAGTTGTGCCGCAGGCCGAGCGTGTGCCCGACCTCGTGCATCGCGACGAGCGTCAGCCCCTGCATCACGAGCTTCTCCTTCTGCTCCTCCGACAGCCCGCCGGGCGCGTTGGCCGCCAACGCCGTCGCGGCCAGGGCGGTCTCGCGGGCATGGCCGTCGAACAGCGTGCAGCCGGGGCAGCAGCCAGGACTGCCGTGGCCGGCCAAGGACGGAAATCCGGGACCGCCCCCGGTGAGCGCCGCGATCGACTGGGGCGTGAAGGTCTCGTACTCACGCCGCCAAAACTGGAGGAAGTCGGCGTCGAAGATGATGTCGGCGTCGAGGATCTGGCCCGTCCGGGGATTGACCCGCGACGGCCCCATCGCGAAGCCCTGCCCTGCCGTGATCCAGCGGAACGTGTTGTAGTTGATGTCTTCAGGATCCCAATCGGTCACCTCGGGCTGCTGGCGGACCTCGATCGCGCCCGCGAAGCCCGCCTTCTCGAAGGCCTCGTTCCAGGCCTCGATGCCGGTCCGGATCGCCGGCCGGTAGCGGAAGGGAACCGTCTTCTCGATCCAGAACACGATCGGCTTCTTCGGCGGCGACACCGCGGCCTTGGGGTCGGCCTTCTCGAGCTGCCAGCGGTTGATGTAGCGGACGAATCGGTCCTCATCGACCTGCTGGGAGAAGTCCTTGAGCGCCGTCACGAAGTAGCCCACGCGGTCGTCGGCGAGCCGCGGGGTGTAGGAGTTTTGCGGCAGCAGGCTGATCGAGTAGCGGATGTTGATCGTCACGCCCCGGCTGTCGGGCACGGTGTCGATCGTGGTCGCGCCGCTCGAGCCGTAGGTGGCCGCGACCTCGAGTTCGACGTTGTCGGGAAACACCTTGACGCGGCCCCAAGACGAACGGTCGCGGGCGAAGGAGAAGCCGGGCAGCATGGCCGAGATCCGGGGCAGGTCGGTGAGGAACACGGCCGAGAGGTCGATCAGGTGGCCGCCACCGGGGCCGCGGCCTTTGATCGGCAGGCTGAACAGGATGCTGTCGGTGTAGGCGAGGTCGACCGCCTTCTCCTCGGGGCTGCCCTTGGTCGCGAAGAACCGGACGTTGCGGCGCACCACCTGGATCGTCTCGTCCACCTTGCGGAACTGCCACACCCAATCGTCGCCGAAGCCCAGGCTCATGCCCCCGAGCAGCGACCGCTCGCCGATCCCGCGGGAGATGCTCGTGAGCACGAAGAACTCCTTGCCGAGCATGGCGTCGGGGAGTTCGGCATGCAGCTTGTCTTCCTTGCGGTAGAGGGTGATCAGACCCGGCAGCCGGGCGGCGTCCTTGAGGAGCGCGGCCGTGGCCGCCTGCGCGGCGTCCGCGGCCGACGGGGCGGCCGGCTTGTCCTCGGCACACGCCGCCCCGCCGCCGGCCCACAGGCCGCCGAGCAGGGCCGCGACGACGAGACCGCCGGATCGACGTGCCGTCAGTCGCCGGACGAGGCGGAGCTGGTTGGTGGGGGTTGGCCGGGATGGCATGGAGGCTCCTGGGAAATCCACCGTCGCGGGAAGACCCTCGGTCGAGACGGAAACGACCACGGGTGCTGGGCGGCCGAAGGGTGCCTGCCCTATGCTTTTTGCAAGGTAGCATCGTTCTTCGACGCCGACCAATTTCCAGGTCGCTTCATGCCGGACATGCAGGTTTTTCCGCCCCGCCAGGTGCCGCTGGCGGCCGCAGCGACCGTGGTCCGCCGCTGGTTTCCGGACGAGCGGCCGGCCCTGACGGCCATGATGGGCGGCGGGTTCAGCGGCTCGCCACTGTTCGTCGTCGAGGCCGGCGGCGGCTCGTACGTTCTGAAGGCGTTTCCGCGGGGCACCTCGGCAGCCCGCGTGCGGTTCGTGCACGCGGCGGTGCGGCACCTCCGAGCGCATGGCGTGTGCCAGGTTCCCGCCGTGCGGCTCGCGGCGGATGGCGAAAGCTTCTGCCAGGATCACGACGGCACCTCCTGGGAGCTGCAGGATTTCGTGGTCGGCGAGTCGACTGCCAAGCCGACCGCCGAGCAGGTCGCGGCCGCGATGGAGGTGGTGGCGCGGGTTCACCTGGCCGCGGCGACGCTCGCCGAGAATCCGCCCGACCTGGGCCCGTCGCCGGGCCTCGCCCGCCGGGTCGAACAGGCCCGTGGCATGCTCGCCCGCCCCTGGGCGGCGGTCGAGCCTGGTCCCACCGCCTCACCGACGCTCGCGGCGCTGATCCGACCGCTCCTCGACCAGGCGGCGACGATCCTCGCCGCCCGTGACGCTGCGGCCGTCGTGGCGGGTGTCGCGACGCTCGGACCGGGGCCCGTGGCCCGGCAGACGGTGCTTCGCGATCTGTGGGCGCCCCACGTCCTCTACGAACACGCGGGCAGCGGCCGGGTCGTGGGCATCGTCGACTGTCATGCCATGGGGCTCGATACGCCCGCGACCGATCTGGCGAGGCTTCTGGGGAGTTGGGCCGTGGAGGCCGGCTTCGAGGACTCGGCGGGCTGGGAGGCCGCGCTCGCGGCGTATGCACGACTTCGGCGCCTCAGCGAGGCAGAGCGACGCGCGGTGCCCTTTCTGGCGGCATCCGGCGTGGTATTCGGGCTCGACAACTGGTTTCGCTGGATCTTCGAGGAGGGGCGCACGTTTTCCGACCCCGCCGCGGCGGCGGGCCGGGTGCAACGCCTCACCGACGCCCTGCCGGCGGCCCTGGAGATGCTCGGGACGACCCTGGCCCGATCCTGAGTTTGACCGCTGAAAAATGCAGTTCGTAAACTGCAGGTGACGAAAGAGAGATCCCAGGGACGGGGATTCGCCGATCGCAGCCTGGGGCGATCGCGGGCCACCCCTCGAAGACGGAGCGCCATGAAACGCATTGGCTCGGCGGTGGTGACGGCGGTGCTGACCGCCTGGCTGTGCGGGGGAGCGGTCTGCCTGGCCCAGGATCCGGCCGGGCCGCTGGTGGGCGGCGATTTCGACCCGCTGGCGGAGGTCGCCGATGAACTGGGGCAACCGGTCACGATCTCGGCCGCCGTCGAAGCCGGCGGCGACGGGAAGCCCGATGTCGTGGCCGTCACCGCGAAACTCGAGGAAGGCTGGCATCTCTACGCCGTGACCCAGAAGCCGGGCGGGCCGCTGGCGACGAAAATCACCGTGGCGGCCGACTCGCCGCGGCAGGCTGCCGGGGCGTTCGTACCGGCCGAACCGCCGCATGTTCGCACGGTCGACGATGTGCCCGCCTGGAAGGGGCTGCCAATCGAGGAACACGCGGGCGTCGTCACCTGGCGGGCTCCGCTCGCCCCGGGGAGCGGCGACGTGCGGGGGGCGGTACGGCTGCAACTGTGCCAAGACACCGCCTGCCTGCCGCCCCGCACGATCACGTTCGTGGCGGCATCCGGAGCTCCGGGCGGGGGTCCTGCCGGGCCCGGAAAGGCACCCGCTGCCGGTCAGGGCGGCGCGGCAGCGGCGGCGAAGTTCACCCCGGAGCGGACGCATGTCCGCCTCGAGGCCGCATTTGGCCCAGCCCGCGATGAGGCGGGCCGGAAGGTCTGGCCGCTCGTGGTGCGGCTCGTTCCCGAGGCAGGCTGGCACCTCTACCGGCCGGCCGCCACCGCGGAGACCGAAATCGGGCAGGGCAAGCCGACGATCGTGGCCGTGGAGACGAGCAAGGATCGCGTGGTGGCCGTGCGGGCCACCGAGGCCGAGGCGGCCGTCGCGGAGGAGCTCGCCGCGGCCGGCGCGGTCGAGGGCCCCGTGCAACTCGAGATCCTCGTGGCCGATGATCCCACGGCCGAGGAGCCGGTGGGCATCGTGCTCGGACTGCAGACCTGCAGCGACACGACCTGCGATCCGCCGACGGGCGTCCGGCTGGTCGTCGATCCGCCCGCCGGCGGCGGCGAGCCGCTGATCGACTTCGAAGCCGCCAAGTATGGCGAAGCGGCCGCGTCGCCCGTTCCGCTGGCGGTGGCGGTGGCGGCCAAACCCGCGCCGGCCCCCGTGCCGCAGGCGATGGGCGTCAGCCCGCCGCAGGCCGCTCCGGCGAGTTCGCTCTCCCTGCCGCTGGCCCTGCTGATGGGTCTGGCCGGAGGCCTGATCCTCAATCTGATGCCCTGCGTCCTGCCGGTGCTGGGGCTGAAGCTGATGTCGTTCGCCCAGCAGTCGGGGCGGGCCCGGCAGGAAGTGTTCCAGATGAACCTCTGGTACTGCGCGGGTCTGTTCGCCGTGTTTTTCGCTCTCGCGACCGCGAGCGTGGCGGCCAACATCGGCCTTGGCAGCGTGAACCTTGCCTGGGGTGAGCAGTTCACGTGGGTCCCGTTCAAGGTCGGCATGATCGCGGTCGTGTTCGCCTTCGCGCTCTCCTTCCTGGGCGTCTGGGAACTGCCGATTCCGGGCTTCATCGGCGAGAAAGCCGGGCACGTGCAGTCCCAGGAGGGGCCGCTGGGAGCGTTCCTCAAGGGCGTTTTGTCCACGGTGCTGGCCACGCCGTGCAGCGGCCCGTTCCTCGGCCCCGTCTTCGGGTTCACCCTCGGCCAACCCACCGCCGTCACCTACGCGGTGTTCGGTTCGATCGCCCTGGGCATGTCGCTGCCGTACATCCTGGTCGGCTTGTTTCCCGGGCTGGTGAAGTTCCTGCCCAAGCCGGGCAACTGGATGGTGACGTTCAAGGAGGTGCTCGGCTTCGTGATGCTGGGCACCGTCGCCTTCCTGTTCTTCCAACTGCAGAAGCAGCCGGCCAACTTCGTGCCCACCTTCGTGATGCTGATCGGCATCTGGATGGGCTGCTGGTGGGTGGGACGCGCCCAGGAGCGGATCGGGGTGGCAGGCTTCGGACAGTGGGTCCAGGCCACGGCGATCGCGGGCGGAATCGGCTTGGCGGCTTTGCTCTGGCTGGGGCCGCCGGACTCCCCGATCCGCAGCTCGCTGATCGCCTCGCTCCGGCCGGCCCGGAAACTGCTTCAACAGGCGGGACCGCTGGCCCGGCTCAACAACTACCTGCCGAGCGAGTCTCCCATCGAATGGGAGCCCTTCGCGCCGGCCCGGTTGCAGGAACTCCGCACGAGCGGGATCACCGTGATGGTGGATTTCTCCGCCGACTGGTGCCTGACCTGCAAACTCAACCTGCAGGGTGCGATCGAGACGGAGAACGTGCACGATCTCGTCCGCAAGAACCGCGTGGTGCCGGTGCTCGCCGACTGGACCGACGGGTCGGAGGAGATCCGTGCCGCCTTGGAGGGTCTCGGCAGCCGGTCCATCCCGCTGCTGGCCATCTACCCGGCAGCGAAACCGGGCGAACGGCCCCCCGAGCCCATCATCCTCCGCGACCTGCTCACCGAAGGGCAGGTGCTCACGGCGCTCGAGCAGGCGGGGCCGTCGTGCTGCCCGCCGCCGGAGATCCGGGCCGCGGCCGCCCCGGAGCCGGCCGGCCGCTAGGCCCGCGTCAGCGGACCACGACCCGCTCGGCGGAGGATTCGGCCGCCTGCACCGTCCCGATCGGCCAGGCGTCGTGACCGAGGTCGGCGAGCTGCTGGCGGATGCTGTCGGCGAAGTGGGGCGAGACGACGAGCACCATTCCGATGCCCATGTTGAAGACGCGGTCCATCTCGT
>JBILOA010000498.1:0-2567 GCA_044374735.1 Pirellulales bacterium
CTTGTTGATCACCGGCACGATTGCCAGGTCCTGGTTGATGGCCGCGTAGGCATTGGCCACCGTCTGGGCCTCGACCCCCTGGAAGGCGTCGACGAGCAGCAGCGCGCCCTCGCAGCAGGCCAGGCTGCGGGAGACCTCGTAGTGGAAGTCGACGTGGCCGGGGGTGTCGATCAGGTTGAGTTCGTAGCGCTCGCCCTGGTGGCGGTATTCCATCCGCACCGCCCGGGCCTTGATCGTGATCCCGCGCTGCCGCTCGAGCTCCATGTCGTCGAGCATCTGCTCCTTGAGCTGACGCTTTTCCACGGTGCCGGTCGCCTCGAGCAGCCGGTCGGCGAGCGTGCTCTTGCCGTGGTCGATATGGGCGATGATCGAGAAGTTGCGGATGTGCTTGCAGTCGATGGGCATGGACGGGATTCTACCGCTTCCCGGCCGCCAGGCGGGCGAGGCCCGCGGCGCCGATCGAACCGGCGTCGCCACCGAGGCTGGCGTAGCCGATCACGGTCTTCTCGGCGAGCGTGGGGAATGTCCGCCGCCGCACCTCCGCCCGGACCCGCTCGAGGAAGGCCCGGCCCACCGGGGCCCGCTCACCGCCGAAGGTCATCGCCCCGCCGATCATCACCGCCTCAGGATCGATCGCGTGCATCAGCGAGACGATCCCGATCCCCAGCCAGCGGGCCGTCTCCAGCACGAGTTCGGTCGCGAGCCGGTCGCCCGCCTCGGCCTCACGCCCCACGAGGATCGGCGTGAGCGGCTCGCCGGCGGCCACGGCGGCGGCGAGCGAGCCGGTGGCTCCGGCCGCGATCGCCTCCTCGGCCCGGGCGACGAGCGACTTGGCGCTGCAGTAGGCCTCGAGGTGGCCGGAGTGTCCGCAGGGGCACATCCGGGCCGTCTCGCAGGGGTCCACGATCATGTGGCCGCACTCGGAACCGTGGCTGTGGGCGCCCTCCACGTTCAGGTCGCCGATGATGATCCCGCCCCCGACGCCCGTCCCGAGCGTCAAGAGCACGAGCGAGTCGTAGGCGCGGGCCGCGCCCACCCAGAACTCGCCGAACGCGGCGGCGTTGGCGTCGTTGGCGAAGGTGACCGGCAGCCCGCAGTGGGCGGCCACGCGATCCCGCAGGGGAAAGTTGTCCCAGCCCACGAGGTTGCCCGCCCGCACGATCGTGCCCGCCTGAAGATCGAGCGGCCCCGGTGAGCCCAGACCCACCGCCGCGATCTCGGCCGTCGTGACGCGGGCCTGCCGGGCCAGCACGTGCACCGCCTCGCCCATCCGCGCCGCCGCGTCCTCGGGACCGCGGTCCGCGTGGGTCTTCTCGGTATGGAAGGCGACGAGCCGGCCGAGGTCGTCGACGAGCGCCGCCTTGATGTTGGTGCCCCCGAGGTCGACGCCCGCGTACAGCGGCCGCCGGACTTCCGCCAGAGGCACCAGTTCCCGCGACCCGCTCACAGGTCGGCCGCGACCGGCAGCCGCCCGGTCTCCACCGGCGTTGTGTCGCTGGTGCAGGCCTTCATGAACTCCACGAGGTCGGCCTGCTCGGCATCGGTGAGCTTGAGCGGCTTGATCTTGTCGCTCAGGTTGGGATTGGGGTGGCCGCCCTTGTCGTACCACTCCACGACCTCTTCCAGCGTCGCCTGGGAGCCGTCGTGCATGTAGGGAGCCGTCAGGGCCACGTTGCGGATCGTCGGGGTCTTGAAGGCCCCTTTGTCCAGCTCGTTCTTCGTGACCACGAACCGGCCCAGATCGGGCTCCCCCTCCGCCATCCCGACCCCGAGGTTGTGATACTTCTCGTCGGCCAGGTTCGCCCCCACGTGGCAGGCGGTGCAGTTGGCCTTGCCGAAGAACAGATCCCGGCCGCGCTTGGCCGAGTCGCTCATCGGGTGGGCCTCGGCGGCGGCCTTCGCCGCGGCGAACTTGGCGGCGAGCTCCTCGTCGTCGGCGATGTCCTCCTCGTCCAGCTTCGTGAACGGCAGGAGCTGCTCGTAGTAGTCGAAGGGAGCGGGCTGCGTCACGATCGCCCGCTCGAAGGCGGCGATCGCCTGCCCCACGCGGTCGATCGTGAGATCGCCGAAGACGGCTTCGAACTGCCTCTTGTAGACGGGCAGCTCGCCGAGTCGCTTGACCACGCCCTCGTGGGTGAAACCCATCTCGATCGGGTTGGCGATCGGCCCCACGGCCTGGGCCTCGAGCGAATCCGCGCGGCCGTCCCAGAACTGCGGGCCCGACAGGATCCGGTTGAACGACACCGGCGAGTTGCGGCCCCCCTTCTGGTCGCGGACGCCGACGCCCGTCTTCGTGTGGGCCGAATAGCCCATCGACGGATCGTGGCAGCTGGCGCACGAGATCGTGGAGTCGACCGAGAGCCGCTTGTCGAAGTAGAGCTGCCGGCCGAGCTCGATCTTGGCCCGGGTGAGCGGGTTCGAGGCGAGGCCCTGGATCTGCCCGGCGCCCTGGGAGAGGCCCAGCGGCAGCGCGGGCTCGAGCACGGCGTGGTTCTTCGGGTCGGCGAGCCAGGCGTCGATCTGCTCCAGCGTGATCGGGCCGCTGCCCGGCACGCCGGCGGTCAGCG
>JBILOA010000499.1:0-2566 GCA_044374735.1 Pirellulales bacterium
CACCTTGGCGATCGCCAGCCCCTTGCGGGTGAGGTAGAAGCCCGCGTAGGCCAGCCACGTGACCGCGAAGATCCGCACCTGCCAGGCCAGGAGGCCCGCCGGGGCCCCGGCCACCGGCGCCGTGGGAGCCGCGTGCGGGCTCCGCCGGCCCGCCCCGCCTGCACCTGGTTCGCTGCCCATGGGGGTGTCGGAAGAAGCCGGAGACTCGATCGGGACGGCGACCCCGCCACACCCGAGCATCCTACTCGATGGATCGTGAGGAAATCGTGAGCGGCAAGAACATCCGCCGGCTGCGATGAATACCTTATTCGGCGAGCCCGCTCGCCCAGACCGCGGGAGCGATGTAGATTCTGATTCAACTCGCTTGCCGGTCCCGGCGGCCCAGGAACGAGGCCATGCCATCTCCCCACCGCCGCGCCGCCGCAGGCATGACGCTCGTCGAACTGCTCGTCGTGATCGCGATCGTGGCGCTGCTCGTGGCGCTGCTCCTGCCCGCCGTCCAATCGGTCCGCGAGTCGGCCCGCCGGCTGCAGTGCGGCAACAATCTCAAGCAGCTCGGCGCCGGCGCTCTCCAGCACGAGTCGGCTCACGGCTTCTATCCCTCCGGCGGCTGGGGCTGCTACTGGGGCGGCGACCCCGACTGCGGCTTCGGTCCGCAGCAGCCGGGGGGCTGGATCTACAACCTGCTTCCCTCCATCGAGCAGCTGCCGCTCTGGGGCCTGGGTGCGGGGCTGGCGGCCGCCCAGAAACACGCCGCGGCCGTGGCGGTGTTCGCCACGCCGCTGCCGCTGCTCAACTGCCCCTCCCGGCGGTCGGCGACCACCTATCCCTGCACCGGCAGCTTCGCCGCCTACAACTGCGGCACCATTCCGCTCGCGGCCAAGACCGACTACGCCGCCAGCGTGGGCGGTGGGCCGACGAGCACCGGCCAGGTCATCTATTACGACGGACCGCAGCGGGGCACCGACACCCGGGCCCCGATCCCCGAAGCCAGCACGAACCCGTGGGCCAGCCATTCGGGCAACAGTGCCTACACGGCGGCCCGCGTCCAGATGCAGGCAGAGCGGGCGGGCGTCTCGTATCTCCTCAGTCGGGTCACCACCGCGGGCATCCTCGACGGCGCGTCGAGCACCTACCTGATCGGGGAGAAGTATCTCAATCCCGACTCCTACACCAAGCTCGGCAACTGGACCGACAACCGCGGGATGTACCAGGGCGAAGACGCCGACACCTGCGGCTGGTCGGTCAACGGGTCGGACTTCGAGCGACTCCGGCCGATGCAGGACCGGGCGGGCCTCAACCGCGACTACACCTTCGGCGCCTGCCACGCGGGGAGCCTGCAGATGGTCTTCTGCGACGGCTCGGTTCGCGCGGTGCCCTACGACATCGATCCGCAGATCCATTCCCGGCTCGGTAATCGTAAAGACGCTCAGGCGGTCGACGGCACGGGGCCGTAGACTGCCACACGGACCGGTGGCCGACCGCCGCCGCGGAGAACCCAGCCCTGATGACACGACTCGCAACCCTCTTGATCGCTGTGGTCGGCACCGCGCTGGCCGCGGCAGAGCCCGCCGTGACCGGGCCGATGCTCGGGGCCGTCGACGAGCGGACCGCCCAGGTCTGGCTGCGGCCGCCGGGCGAGGCCACCGTGACGCTCATCGTCCGCGACCCGGCGGGGAAGACGGTGTTCGAGGAGCCGCGGACCGCCGCCGCCGAGCACGACTTCTGTCTCACCTGGGCCGTCACCGGCCTCGCGCCCGCGACCGGCTACGCCTACTCGTTCAACTGGGGTTCCGGCGGTGGCGCCGAACACCCGGTGGGTCCCTGGCCCCTGGTCACCGCTCCGCCCGCCGGCCTTCCAGGGCGGGCATGCCTGGGCTTTGGATCCTGCGCGTCGGAGAAGTTTCCGGCCATCTGGGAACGGATGGCGGTCGAGGGCGTCGAGGCGACGTTCCTCTGCGGCGACACGCCCTACATCAACTCCTCCGACCTCGCGGAGAACCGTCGCCGCCACCGGGAGTTTCTCGCCCAAGCCGGTCTGGCCGAACTCGTCCGCACCCGCCCCACCCTGGGCACCTGGGACGACCATGACTTCGGCGGCAACGACACCGACGGCACGGAGGTCGACCGCGAGACGATCCGCCGGGTGTTCACCGAGTACCGCGCCCTGGGCAGCTGCGGCGAGCGGGGCGAGGGTATCTACACCCGGTTCCGGCGGGGGCCGGTCGAGGTGTTCCTGATCGACGCCCGCTCCTTCTCCCAGACGGGGCCCTCACCGGTTGATCCCCGGAAGAAAACCCTGCTCGGGCCGCGGCAGTGGGAGTGGCTCAGGCGGTCGCTCACCGAGTCGACCGCCCCGTTCAAGATCCTGGCCACCGGCATGGTCTGGCACGACAAGCCCAACCGGGAGAAGGACGACTGGGAGACCTACGCCCACGAGCGGGAGGCCCTGTTCGACTTCCTCGCCGAGCAGAAGATCGGCGGAGTGGTGCTGCTCGGCGGCGACGTGCACGTCTCGCTCCTGCTCGAGCACTTGCCCGCTGAGCGGCTCGGCGAGCCGCTCTTC
>JBILOA010000501.1:0-2565 GCA_044374735.1 Pirellulales bacterium
CTGCCACTCCTGCACCCACCGCCGGGCTCGATCGAGCGTCCAGTCGCCGGCGACCCGGGGGTGCGGCAGGTCTTCTTCCGTCCAGATGTGGAGCAGCGACTCGTTCTGGTCGTCGTCATCGAGCGGAATGAAAAAAGCGAACCCACCGAGCGGATCGTCGGCACTGCGGCGCCAGAGATACGGCCACGACACCTCGATGAAGCTGCGACGCGCGGCCCATTCGCCCCGCGACACGGTCATGTAGTCGAGGGGCACGACCTCCGGACAAACGCTGTCGAAGTTGGCCTGGAACCGCACGACGGGCTGCTGACCGGCCTGGATATTTGCCACGTCCTTGATCCGAAAGGCGATGTGCGACCGCCCGGCGGTGACGATGAAGGTGACCCTCGGGCCATCGGGGCCAGCGGAGGCCACGAGCGTGTCGCCCTCGCTTTCCCACGTCGCAAGCGGAAGCCGCTTTTCCGAGGCGCCCGAGCCGAACGCGAGAAAGAATCCTGGGCCGGGATCCGCCTGCCTGACGAGGTTCGGGCCGTTGCGCCGCGTGAACGAAAGCGGCCGGCCGTCCGCGGCGAAGGTCATCACGACCTCGCCGCCGGTGATGGTGTGGCCTCCCTCACCGCTTTCACCGGTCGCCGTGGCGACGATTGTGCGTGGGTCGGCTGCCCGGGTTTCCCCGGTCGTCGTGAACGAGCCGCTCGCGAAAAGCCAGGCGGCGACGAGCAGCATGAGCATGGACTTCATGCCGATTCACTGCGGCGGAAACAGCGTCCGCAGCGGCTCCGCGGTGCAGGGCATCCGGCTGCCGGCGAGGAGTTCCCCGGCGGTGCAGCCCGCCATCAGGCCGACCGTCTCGGCCATCGCCCGCACCCGCGGATAGACGTGGGCCTTCTCCGGGGGAAACTGGCTTTGATAGCAGGCGATCGCCGCGAGTTTGGTATCGAGGTGGCCGGCGATGTTCACGACCAGCGGCCAGTGGCCGTGCGGCACGCTCGGCACGCCCGCGAACAGGAAGTAGCCGAGCAGCTGCGGCACCGTGTGCACCGGCAGGCCGGCGAACGTGTCGTCCCACTTCGTGAGCCGGGAGTAGAACACCGCCGCCTCGGTGATCGCCACCGCCTGGGCATGGTCGGGCGACGCCAGCGGCGTCTTGTCGGCGAGGCCCAGCACCAGCCGCGGCCGCCAGCGGCGAAAGATCTTCGCCAACTCCACGCGGACCTCGAACGAGTCGAACAGCCGCCGGTTCGGAAAGGGAAGCGTCTCCCGGTGCACCGCGCCGAGCAGCTTCGCCGCCGCGGCCGCCTCGGCCAGCCGCTCCGCCGGGCCGCTCGAACGGGGCGTCGGCTCGCCGTCGGTGAGATCGACGATCCCGACACGGTGGCCCTGCGCGGCGAGCAACGCGAGCGTGCCGCCGCAGCCGATCTCCACGTCGTCGGGATGGGCCCCGACGGCGATCACGTCGAGCGGTTCGGGAAGCGAGGTCATCGGCCGGGTTTCGTGGCGGCGATCAGGAACACGGGGTTGATCGCCTCGAACCGGATCCGGTCCATCTGCTCGTAGCCCCGGGCGATGTTCACCATCCAATAGGCGGCATCGGCCGAACGGGAGCGCAACAGCGAGTGCATCGCGGCCAGGTTTTCGATCGAGTTGCAGGCGGTCACCAGCCGGCCACCGGCCTTGAGCCGCTGCCAGGCCCCCTCGACGAGCATCGCCACGTCGCGGCCACTGCCGCCCACGTAGATCGCATCGGGATCCGGCAACGCGGCCCAGGCATCCGGGGCCTTGCCCAGGATCGGCTCGAGGTTGGCGACGCCGAACCGGGCGGCGTTCTCCCGGATCAGCGCGTGGTCGTCGGGGTCCATCTCGATCGCATACACCCTGCCATCGCGGGCCAGCCGGGCCCCCTCAAGGCCCACCGAGCCGGAGCCGGCGCCCACGTCCCACATCACGCTCGTAGGCCGCAACTGCAGCTCCGCGAGCGCCAACGACCGCACCTCGGCGGGCGTGAGCAGGCCCCGCTTGGGCCGCGACTGGAGGAAGCACTCGTCGGGATTGCCGAAGGTCCGCGTGCCCACCTGCCCGGCCTGCTCCGGGGCCTTGGCCTTGCGGACGAGGATCATCACGTTGAGCGGGGCGAACGCCTCCTTGGCGATCTCCGCCAGGCTGCCCTGTGTGACCCGTTCGTCGGGGGATCCGAGGTTCTCGCAGACGTAGGCCTGAAAGGCGTCGATACCATGGTCGAGGAGCGCCTGGGCGACGGCCGCCGGCGGCCATTGCTCGCTCGTGAACAGCCCGGCCGTCTCGCTCGTTCGGATTCGATCGATGACCCGCTCGATCGACTGGCCCGCCAGATTCGCCAGGAAGGCCTCCTCCCACGACTCCTTCACCCGGGCGAAGGCCAGCTGCATGCTGCTGACGTGGGGCACGACCTCGAACCGGTCCTTGCCGAGCTTCGCGCAGACATAGCGGGCCGTGCCGTAGAAGAGCGGGTCGCCCGAGGCGAGCACGACGGTGCGGCGGCCCGCGCCCGCCTCGATCCGCTCGACGAGCTGCTCGAGGTTGGCGGCG
>JBILOA010000500.1:0-2565 GCA_044374735.1 Pirellulales bacterium
GCGGGCTTTGCGGCACTCCGGCCTTCGGCCGCTGCCGCCGGCCGCACCTCCGGGCGGCCGTGGTCGTGCGCGTTGTGGCGCGTGGCGTGGGTTCAGACGAATCCGCGCGACGGCGTGTTCTCCATGTGCACCTATGGACTGCGAGGGGTTGCCCGTGCCAATCGAGCGGCGTTGTCAGCGAGCGCAGGCAGGATGCCGAAAGCGAAGCTGGCATCGAGCGACCGGAGGGCAGGATGCCCGCAGGGAGCGTCCGGCGAGATGGCATGGGCAATCCCGAGCCCCCACCGACGACGCTGCTTCACCGTCCAGCGAGATGGCATGGGCTACCCGGAGCCTGCACCCACGGCGGTCTATGATGGTAAGCCCCCATCGCGCGCGCCAGGGCCACCCATGTCGATCAGTGTCGAAATCGTGAACCGGCAGAAGGTCGTGGCCGTTGACACGAAGTGGCTCGAGCGAGTCGTGCGGCGGGCCGTCGCGGCGGTGGGTGCCGAAACGGCCGAGATCACGGTCGTCGTCGTCGATGACCGGCAGATCGCGGCGTTGCACGACCGGTGGATGGGCATCCCGGGTCCCACCGACGTGCTCACCTTCGACCTCTCCGGGGCTGAGGCCCGAGGGCTCGCCGGCGACATCGTCGTGAGCGCCGAGACGGCCCGGCGGCTGGCCCGCGAACTCGGCTGGCAGGCCCGGCACGAACTGGCGTATTACGTCGTGCACGGCCTGCTCCACCTCGCCGGGGAGGATGATGGCACACCGGGCGAGCGGCGCAGGATGCGCAGGCGGGAGCGGGCCGTGATGGCCGCCAGCCGCCTGCCGGTTCCGCCCCGTCGCCCGCGAAAGCCAGCCCCCCATGGCCGCTGAGAAGACGCTCGCGATCATCCTCCGCGCCATTCCCTTCGGGGAAACGAGCAGCATCGTCACGCTCTTCTGTCGCGAGTTCGGCAAACTGCGGGCCCTGGCCAAGGGGGCGTGGCGGCCCAAGAGTTCCTTCGATGGCGGCCTTGACCTGCTTTCGATCAGTCAGGTACTCGTCCTTCGCCGCGCGTCCGGCGGGCTCGACCTGCTCACCGAGGCGGCCCTCGAGCACCGGTTCCGTGTCGGCGGGAGCATGCCCGCCGTGCTCGGCGGCCTGCACGTGGCCGAACTGCTCGACGCCTTCACCGCCGACGCCGATCCGCACCCGGAACTCTTCGATGTGGCCCACACGACCCTGCGACGGCTCTCCGACTGGCGTGGCGACGACCGCGCCGTTCCGGCGGTCCTGCTGCGGTTCGAGCTCACGCTCCTCCGGCTCGTCGGCCACGCGCCCGAGACCGGCCAGTGCGTCGAGTGCGGCGGGCCGCTCGAGGCCGCCGGCCGCACGCCCTTCGGCCTGCTCGAGGGAGGCACGCTCTGCGGCCGCTGCCGGAGCGGGCGGCCCGCCGTCGCGATGCTGTCGGCCGCGGCGGTCGCCGCCATCCGTCACGGCGTCACACCCGACACGCCCACGATCGAACTGCCGGCGCGGGCCATCGCGGAGGCCAGGTCCGTGATCACCACGTCCATCGCCCACCTGCTCGGTAGGCCAACCCGGGTTGCGGCCAGGCTCCGCCGCCCAGCCCGCCGGAGAACCAGTTGACCACGCGCGTCCACCAGCCGCCGGTTCGCCCCCGTCCCGCTCTGCGGATGGCGGGCTTCGTTCTGCTCGCGGCCTGCGCGGGGGGCTGCGCCACCTTCCAGACGCCGAAGTGGCCCTGGTCCAAGCCGGATGCGGCGGGCAAGGAGTCGGCGGTCGAGGGGGAACTGGGTGCGGATGCCGGCAGCGAGGTGATCTCGTCGGAGTACACCGGCGCCAGCCAGGACTACGGCTTCGAATACTTCAAGGCCGAGAACATCAAGCGCCGGTGGAAGAAGATGACCGGCCGCGGTCCCAACGAACAGATCGCCCGGGCGGCCATGAGCGAGGGCGACGTCCTGTTTCGGGGTGGCGACTACCAGGGGGCGGTCGCCAAGTACAAGAAGGTGATCGACCGCTGGCCCGACACCTCGCTCGAGGAGGATGCCCGCTGGCAACTCGCCGAGTGCTACTTCTTCACCGACCAGTATCCCAAGGCGGAAGACGAGTATGACGAGCTCGTCAAGAAGTTCGCCAACACGAAGTACCTCGACCGGATCGCTCAGCGGCAGTTCGTGATCGGCCAATACTGGGTCGCCCTCGACGAGAAGAACCACTACGCCACGATCGTGCCCAACCTTCTCGACCGGAGTCGGCCGCTGTTCGACACCCGCGGCCGGGCGCTCAAGGCCTTCGATCACGTGCGGATCAACGATCCGCGCGGGACCCTGGCCGACGACAGCCTGATGGCCCAGGCCAACGCCCACTTCCTCGAACGGCAGTGGCTCGACGCCGACTACTTCTACGGCCTGTTGCGGAGCGAGTATCCCGACAGCGAGTTTCTGCTGCAGGCGCACCTGCTTGGGCTGCAGTCGAAGCTCTATGCCTACCAGGGCACGGCCTACGAAGGGGGCATTCTCGACGAGGCCGAGATCCTCGCCGAGCAGACGCTCGTCCAGTTTCCCGAC
>JBILOA010000502.1:0-2564 GCA_044374735.1 Pirellulales bacterium
GCCGATTCCCTTCTCGCAACTGGCCGACGTCTCGGGCATCCGTCAGATCGCGATCCTGATCCGCGACACCCGTGCGGCCCTGGAGCACGATCCGGCCAACCGGCCCTGCATCACGTACATGAGCGTCCGCAACCACCTCGACCAGGAGCTCGAGGCCGCCTCCGACTTCCTCGCGATCCCCGGCCACCGCCATCTGTGGCAGGAGCTTCCCGGCTGGAACCTCGCGGCGCTGGTCCGCGGCCGCGACGCGGCGCAGCTCGGCGGTGTCCGCTGCCGGTTCTTCACGAGCGTGGCGGCCGCGCAGCCCGGCGGGGCCGGGGGCGGCTCGTGGCTGTTGCCCACCCCCGACGGCGCCGATGCGACGCTTGCCGATGCCGACCTCTGCTGCGGCCAGCCGCAGCCCGCCGTGCCCGTCTGCCGTACCACCACCGCCGTGCTCGCCTGGGGCATCCTCGTGGAGAGCGCGCTGCTCGACCAGCGGCTCCGCGAAGACATCCGCGAGTCGGCCACGGCACTCGGCCGCCCCTGCCCCGCGGTCGAATACGCCGGCCCGTTCTACGGCCCCGATCCGGCCCCCGAGGCCCGGGCCGCGTTCGCCGACTATGTCCGCACCCGCTGGCCGATCCGCGTCTTCGCCCTCGACCCGGCGGTCGAGGAGCAGAACGTGGACGAGACCTACGCCCGCCGCCGCGAGCTCCAGATCGCGATGGCGCTCGCCGCGGCCAGCGGCCGGCTCAACGCCCAGGCCCTCACCCGCTACACGCGTCGCCTGGAAACGGATCTGGCCACCGTCTCGCTCAACCGCACGATCATGGGCTTCTCGCACGGCAGCGACACCTTCGGCTGGCGGTTCCAGCCCCGCGTGCAGGCGCCGCCCACCCGCGGCACGCTGGCCACGCTCTCCGAGACGCTCCGCGGCGGCCCCACGACCGACGGCGACCTCGCCCAGCGGCAGCTCGAGCCGGGGATGCGGGAGTGCTCGGCGATCGTGGTGATGCCGTCGTTCGTGCCCCATGTGCGGTTCGACGTGCAGGCGCGGTGGTTCTCGCTCGTCCACCCGCGGGCCGTCGCGCCCGATGCCCGCGAGTCGGTGCGGCTGTCGCGGTCGGTCGAGGCCGTCCAGCGGGCCGGGGCCTGCTGCCAAGACTGCCGGGGCGACGCCGCGGCCGTGGCGGATCTCGAACGCCGGGCCCAGATGCTCGAGCGCCGGCTGCCCACGCAACACCTCACCGCGCTCGTGCCCTTCGAGAACACGGCCGGCGGCTTCGAGCTCTTCAACACCGGGATCAGCGACCTCGCGCCCGAGCTCTTGGGCTGGTATGGCGCCGCCGGCATCGATCCGGCCGGCACCACGTCGCTGTTCCTGATCGGCAAGGGGGCGAGCATCCACGACACCGAGGTGATCGCCGGCGGCCGCCCGGCGCGGTTCGACCTGATCGGCCGCGACGTGATCCGGGTGGACATCCCCGGCGGTGTGCAGACGATCCCCGCCGCCGAGGCCTACCCGCCCGGCACGGCCGCCCTCACCCGCAGCCGGCTGCGGCTCGCCTCGGCAGCCGAGCCCCTGCCCCCGCCGGTGCTCGCCGGCCCCGTCATGGCCGCCGACTGCTGCGGCATCGACTGCAACCGGCGCGAGGTGGTGGCGATCCATCTGGCCACCCCGTATGGCGTGAGCGGCCGGCTGCTCGTGCCGGTGATCCCGCGGACGGACGGGGGCGGCGGCCCGTCGTTCGTCTCGGGCTGCGGCTTCGAGCTCTTCTTCTCGACGGCCAAGTCGAGCACGTCCCCCACGCTCACCGCCCGCGTGGACGAGTTCTATCGCTCGGCCTGCGACGCCCTCGAAATCGCCGTGCCCGCCTCGTTCATCCCGCCCGAGAAGGGCATGCTGCGGCTCGTGCTCCGCGACGAGAGCCGCGGCGTGAACGCGGCCACGTTCTCCTTTCCGAGCCCGTTCTTCGACGGCCGCCGGGGGCGCTACGTGATCGCCGGGGGCGATCTCCGCAACTTCCTCGGCGACACCTCGCGGCCCGCCACCGACAAGACGCTCCGCGGAGCCGTGAAGCCCTATCTCGACGCCCTGCTCGCCACGGGGCAACTGGCCGACGACGGCGATGCGGTGGCCCTCGTGCTCACGGCCGAGATCGTGGCCGGTGACCGGGCGGTGCCCGTCTCAGGCAGTGTGCCCGTCTCAGCCACCCGCCGCGGCAAGGAACCGCAGCCCGCGACAGACAGGCCGGAAGACTGACCGCGAGCACGCGCAGTCGACGGCGAGCGGCGGCGGGCACCGTGCCGGCCTGGTCGGTGTCGGATCACGATCGTGGTATGCTTCGGGGGTTGGCGGGGTTCGTGGCTGCTCGTGCTTCGACTCTCATCCGCTTGAAGCCCATGAAAAATCGCGTGCTGATTTCGAACGTGGTCGCGGTCGCCGCGATCATCTTGTCTTCGGTCGAGTCCCGCGGTGAGCCGGCCGCCCCGCCGCCGCAGGCGACCGCCATCGTGCTGGTGGCCGGAAACGTCTGGGACGGCCTCGCCGACGCGGCCCTGGGCCCGATGGAGATCCTCGT
>JBILOA010000503.1:0-2561 GCA_044374735.1 Pirellulales bacterium
CGCTGATCCCGGTGATGAAGGCCGTAGGCACGAACACCGCCGCCAGCACCAGCGCGATCGCGATCACGGGGCCCGACACCTCCCGCATCGCCTTCCGCGTGGCCTCGCGGGCCGAGAGCCCCTCCCGCAGCCAGCGCTCGACGTTTTCCACCACCACGATCGCGTCGTCCACCACGATCCCGATCGCGAGCACGAGGCCAAAGAGCGACAGGTTGTTGAGCGAGAAGCCGAGCAGCCGCATCACGGCGAAGGTGCCCACGAGCGACACCGGCACCGCGAGCATCGGCACGAGCGTGGCCCGCCACTGCTGCAGGAACACGAGCACGACCACGAACACGAGCACGACCGCCTCGAACAGCGTCTTCGTGACCTCGTGGATCGACTCCTCGACGAACACGGTGGTGTCGTAGTGGATCCGGTGCTCGAGGCCGGCCGGAAACCGCCGGGCCAGCCGGGCCATCTCCTCCCGCACCCGCTCGGCGGTGGCCAGGGCGTTGGAGCCGGGCAGCTGAAAGACGGCGATCGTGACGCTCTCCCGGCCGTCGAGGGAGCTCGTCATGTCGGCGTTCTTGGCGCCGAGCTCCACGCGAGCCACGTCGGAGAGCCGTACGACCCGGCCGGGCCGGCCCGGCTGGTTCGCGTCTCCCTTGGTGCCCGGCTCCGACTTCACGATCACCTGGGAAAACGCCTCGGCGTCGGGTAGCCGGCCGAGCGTGGTCACGGGCACCTGCAGTTCGACCGGCCCAGCCGCGGGTTCTTGGCCGAGCTGGCCCGCGGCCACCTGCACGTTCTGCTCGCGGAGCGCCCGCACCACGTCGCCGGCGCTGAGGCCACGGCTCGCCAGCGCGTCGGGATCGAGCCAGACCCGCATCGCGTAGTCGCGGGCGCCGAGGAAGGCCACGTCGCCCACGCCCTCGATCCGGGCGAGCGCGTCCTTCACCTGGATCAGTGCGTAGTTGCTCAGATACAGCAGGTCATACCGGCCGTCGGGGGAGACGAGGTTCACGCAGAGCAGGATGCTCGGTGACTTCTTCTTCGTGACCACCCCCTGCCGCTTCACCTCCTCGGGCAGCTTGGCGAGCGCGACGGCCACCCGGTTCTGCGTGAGCACCTGCGCCTGGTCGATGTCGGTGCCAAGCGAGAAGGTGACGTCGATCGCCGCCTGGCCGTCGTTGGTGCTCTTGGAGGCGAGATACAGCATCCCCTCGACCCCGTTGACCTCCTGCTCGATCGGCGTGGTGACGGTGTCGGCCACCACCTGCGCGCTCGCCCCGGGGTAGGCCGTCTGGATCGCGATCGTGGGGGGCACGATCTCGGGATACTGGGCCACCGGCATGCCGACGAGCGCCACCCCCCCGACGATCATGATCACGACCGAGAGGACGGTCGCGAAGACGGGGCGGTCGATGAAGAACTGGGCCATGGATCGATCAGTCGCTGCAGCGGCTCACGCCCAGCAGTCGCGTTCGGGTCGGCTCCGGAGGCCATTGGCCTCGGCGTCGAGGCCGGTGGGCGTCGTGAAGACTTCCCGGGCCGGGTCAAAGGTGAGCTTGCGGCCGAGCATCCAGGCGGTCGCCGCCGCGTGGCAGGCGATGTGGCTCTTCCGCATCACGTCCGCGTTGCAGACGGCCGGCTTCCGAGACTTCACGCTGTCGAAGAAGTTCCTCGCATGGAGGGCGGCGTCGGTGCCCCGGGCCGCCTTCTCCTGCAGCGGCAGGCCGGCCCGCAGGGCCTCGTCCGAGAGGTCGATGCCACCCGCATCGCCCGTTTCCACCCACCCTTCGCTGCCGATGAACTTCACCGGGCAGGTGCCGAGCTGCGTGTTCCAGTTGGGGCTCCGGTCGCCGAACGGCGTGGCGAGGAAGTCGAGGAACATGACGACGCCGTTGGCATAGCGGCACTCGATCCCCGCCTCGGTCGGTTCGTACGAGATGGGGGCCGTGTCGTCGGCCCCGTTGGCCCACTGGCAGAGGTCGGCCGTGTGCGCGCCCCAGTCGAGCAGCTTGCAGCCCGAATCGAAGTCGTAGATGCCGCGCCAGCCGCCCGCCACATACTTCTCGTTGTAGGGCCGCCAAGGTGCCGGCCCCAACCAGAGATTCCAGTCGCACGCCTCCGGGGCCGGGGTGGGCTGGGCCGGCAGCCAATCGTTGCCAAGCGTCGGCTTGTAGACCGAGGCGTTGAGCCGCTCGAGCGTGCCGAGCTTGCCAGAACGGGCGAGTTCGACGGCGGCCGCATAGTTGGGCACGCTCCGCCGCTGCGTGCCGGCCTGGAAGATGCGGCCGGTCTTCCGAAACGTTTCGGCGACCCGCTGACACAGGTCGATCGTGAGCCCGCAGGGCTTCTCGCTGTAAACGTCCTTGCCGGCCTCCGCCGCCAGCATCGATGCGGGGGCGTGCCACCGGTCGCCCGTGGCGATCAGCACGGCGTCGATGTCGTCGCGGGCGAGCAGTTCGCGCAGGTCAAGGGAGAGCCTGCAGTCGGCGTTCCCGTATTTTTCGTCGACCATCTTCTTGCCCGCGTCGCGGCGCGAAGCCTGCACGTCGGCGATGGCCACGCACTGC
>JBILOA010000040.1:0-8733 GCA_044374735.1 Pirellulales bacterium
CGGCGCGGTGATCGTCACGCGGCCGCTCCCGGTCGACCTCTCGGACGTCGCGAGCCAGGGCCCCTTCGGCACGGCGACCCCACCGGGGCCCTGCGGCATCACCTTCGTGACCGACGACGAGGCCGGCGACCGCGGCTTGGCCGAGACCCTCGTGGCCGCCGACGCCGAGGTCGTGTTCGACATGCGGACGGTGGTCACGCTGCCGCACGATGTCCCGACGAGCCGCCGCAGTTTCGAGTCGCTGCCGGCCGGGCCCATGAAGCTTGCCCCGGGGCTGCCGGCTCCGGTGGTCGTCCGCACGGCCGCTGCCGGCGGGATGACGAGGATCGCCGTGGTCAACGCCGGTCCTGCTGCCGCCGTCGCGGTGCTGAACCTCGGCGGTCCCGTCTCGGCCGCGATCGACGCGACCGACGGCGCCGCCCTCCCACTCGGCTCCGGCCCGTCGGTCGCGGTGCCGCTGCCGGCCTGGGGCCTGCGCTCGCTGGTGATCGACGGCGGCGTGGGCGTCGACGGGGTGACCGTCGCCTACGACGATGCGGTTCGGGCCGACGTCGCTCGCCGGATCGAGCGGCTGCGACAGCGGCTGGCGGTGCTCGAGGCGCCCGCCCCGCTCGATGTGCTCGACAACCCCGGCTTCGAACTCGGTATCGGGGAGGCCGCGGCCGGTGAGCCGGCCGTCACCGGCTGGGAACTGATGGAGCTGCGCCGGGGCTCGCTCGAACTGGTCGCCGGCCTCCGGTCGCCCGAGCAGGCGGTCGGCGGCGGACCGGGCCGGGGGCTCTCCTTCGCCTCCCGCAACGGCCTCTCGACGCTCCGCAGCAATCCGTTTCCACCGCCGACGACGGGCCGGATCAGCGTGGCCGCCTGGCTGCGCATCGTGCCGGGCGACCCGCAACCGCCGTTGCGGATCGCCATCGAGGCCGTCGAGTCGGGCCGCGAATACTACCGGTTCGCCGCCGTCGGTGGCCTGACCGGCGGCCGGGCGCTCACGCCCGAGTGGTCCCTGTTCGTGCTGCAGGTCGACGACCTGCCGTCGGCGGCGATCGAGTCGCTGCGGGTGCGGTTCGACCTGCTCGGTCCCGGGGGCGTGCACATCGACGACGTCCGCGTCTTCGACCTGGCCTTCGACGCCGCCCAGCGCGGCCGCCTCGCCAAACGCATCGCGGCGCTCAGCCACCGCTTCAGCCAGGGCGACGTGGGGGCGGCCCTCGCGGGGCTCGACGGCCACTGGCCAGAGTTCCTGGAAACATTCGTGACCGACGAGAAGCTGGCCGCGGTCGCCCGACGGGCCCCCGAGCCGGCGTCTCCCACGCCGCCCGCCGAGCCGCGGCAGGGGATGGTCGACCGACTGCGTGGCTGGTGGCAGTGATCCCGGCGAGAGCCGACGACCACCGTCGATCCCGCGACGTCTCGCGCGGGCCGTTGACCGATTGAAATCGCCGTCGCTACAACTCCGACGGCTTCGATCTGCACGCCCAACGCCAGCCCGACCCGGAACCCCATGCCCACCCATCCCGCCCCGGCCCGCCCTGCCCCCCGCCCCTCCCTCGACAGCCTCGTGCGCATCGGCGACACCCACGTCGGCAACGGCGTGTTCGCCCGGCGGCGGCTCAGGGCCGAGATCGTCGTCGGGGAGATCCTGGGCGAGCACCTCGACGACCATCCCGAGGATTCGAGCTACGTCATGGAACTGCCCAGCGGCAAGCTGCTCGAGCCGGCCGCCCCGCTGCGGTTCATGAATCACAGTTGCGACCCGAACTGCGAAATCTTCTACTGGGAGGCGAACGAGGGCGAGGTCCAGGAAGATCGCTTGTGGCTGCAAACGATTCGTCCGATCGAGGCGGGACAGGAGATCCTGATCGACTACGCCTGGCCGGCCGACGCGGCGATTCCGTGCCGGTGCGGGGCGGCCAACTGCCGGGGCTGGATCTGCGATCCGGAAGAGCTGCACCTGGTCGAGGGCCGCGGCGGGGATCCGAAGGCTTCGTGACCGAATCGGGCTGGCCGTGGCGGAGGCTCGGCTGGGCCCTGGTGACGGCGCTGACGCTGCTCGCGGGCTACGGCATCTCGCGACTGCGGATCGACGACGACCTGCGGAGCCTGATCCGCGGCGGCAGCAACGACTTCACGCTCGTCGACGAGGTGGCCGCCGTATTCGGGCCGCCAGACCGCGACTGCATCCTGCGGGTCTCGGCCCGCGGGGGCGACATCTTCGCCCCGGGCACGCTCGAGGCGCTCCAGGCGCTCGTCGATCGCGTGGGGCTCGTTCCCGGCGTCGAGCAGGTCCGGTCGATCTTCGACATCCGCCGCCAGGGCGCCGCCGGGGCGCTTCTGCCGGTGATCCCGCGGACGACCGAGCCGCTCGACGCCGAGCGGCGGGCCGAGGCCCGCGAGCGGGCGCTCGAGCACCCGCTGCTCGCCAGGCAACTGCTGTCGGCCGACGCCGGCTCGTCGCTCGTGCTCGTGCGGCTGCAGCCGGGCCACGACGGCGGCCCGTTGCTCGGCCCCACGGTGGCGGCGATCGAGGCCGCCGTGGCGCCTGCTCCGGCTCCGGTCGCGGGCGGCGCGGGCGACGCCGCACCGGGGCCGCTCACCGTCCAGCTGACCGGCATCCCCGCCCTCCGCGAGCAGGCGACCCAGGCCCTGCGGCGCGACATGCTCGTGTTCAATTCGCTCGGGTTATCCCTGGCGGTGATCCTGTCGGCGAGCGTGGCCCGCAGCCTGCGGAGCACCGTCGTGGCCTGCCTGCCGCCCTTCGTGGGGGCCGTCTGGGCGATGGGCGTGCTGGGCCTGTTCGGGGCGCCGATCAACATCCTCACGAGCGTGGTGCCGTCGCTCGCACTCGTGGTGGGCACCTGTGACTCGATCCACTTCATCGAGGACATGCGGCGGAGCGTCCGCCGCGGGCTCGATCCGCTGGCCGCGTCGGCGGGAGCCGTCCACCGAATCGGCACCGCCTGCGGCCTGACGAGCATCGTCACGGCGATCGGCTTCGCCTCGCTGGCGGTGGCCCGGATCGACGTGGTGCGCACCTTCGGAATCGCGGCCGCGGTGGGGGCGCTGGCGAGCTTCGCCGCGGTCACCCTGCTCACGCCGCTGCTGGCGAGCCTGCCGTTTCTCGCGGGCACGCGGCTGGGCCGATCCTCGCGGCGGGCGGGGCGGCTGGCTGGCGTCCTGGCGGGCTTCTCGGTCCGACACGCCCGTCCCTTGGCAGCGCTGGCCTGCGTAGCCACCGTCGCGCTGACGCTGGTCGGCGCCGGGCTCGAGGCCGACAACCGCGTGGCCGATTCGCTGCCCCGCAACGCCCCCGCGGCCCTGGCACTCGCGAGCGTCGACGGACAGTTCGGCGGCGTGATGGGGATCGACGTGATCGTCCGCTGGCCCGCGGGAGTCGACTGGCGATCCGACGAACTCGTCGCGGCCCTGAGCGACGTCTCGACCATGCTGGCGGCCGCGGCGCCGGTCTCGCGGCCCGTGTCGCTGGCAAGCGTGACGGCCGACCTGCCGGCCCGGGCCCGCCACCGCCTGCCGGCCGAGCCGTTTCGCGACCTCGTCTCGCCCGCCGACGGGATGGCGATCGTGCGGGCCCGGATCTCCGACCTCGGATCGCGGCGGCTGGAAGCGATCTACGACCGGATCGACACCGAGTTGGCCGCGCTGGCCCAGGCGCGGCCCGGCTGGCGGTTCGACCTCACCGGGATGTCGGTCGTCTCGGCCCGCAACATCCGGCAGCTCGTGCGCGACCTCGGCTCGAGCCTGCTGCTGGAGGTGACCGTGATCGGCTGCATCCTGGCGCTCGCGTTCCGCTCGCCGCTGGCGGGGCTCGTCAGCCTCGTGCCCAACGTCTTTCCGTTGGCCGTGATCGGCGCCGTGCTCGTGCTCAGCGGCCGCGGGCTCGATCCGGCGAGCGTGATCGTGTTCAACGTCTGCCTGGGCCTCGCCGTCGATGACACCGTGCACGTGCTCGCCGCGCTCTCACGGCAGCGGCGGGAGGGCGTGACGATCCAGACGGCCGTCCGCCGGGCGGTGGCCGAAACGGGCAACCCCGTCGTGATCGGAGGCGTCGTGCTCTGCGTGGGGTTCGCGGCGGTGATGGCCAGCTCGGTGCCGGTGCTCGCGGGCTTCGGCCTGCTGGCATGCGCGGCGGTCGCGGCGGCCACGCTCTCGGAGCTCGTGTTTCTGCCGGCCCTGCTCGTGGTCACCGACGGGATCGTGCAGCCGCGGCGGGCTCTCGTCCGCGACGGCCTGTTCGGCGTGCCGCCCGTGGCCTGGCAGCCGGTCACCGAGGCGGCCTGAGCGGAGCGTCAGGCCGTCGCGGCCATGACCTCGGCCAGCGTCTCGACCGCCCGGACGATGTCGTCCTCGGAGTGCTCGCTCGTGAGGAAGAACCGGACACGGGCTGCCGACTCGCGGACCGCCGGATAGAGGATCGGCCGGGCATTGATGCCCCGCTCGAGCAGCGCCTGCGACACGGCCAGCGCCCGCTGCGAACTGCCGACGATGATCGGGATCACGGGCGTGTCGCCGCTCTCGCCGGTGTCGAGGCCGGAATCGATCGCCAGCTTGAGGAACAGTTCCGACCGCTCCCGCAGCCGCGTCACCCGCCAGGGCTCCCGGCCGATCACCCGCACCGCCTCGAGCGCGGCGGCCGCGTTGGGGGGCGAGCAGGCCGTCGAGAACACGAAGGCGGGCGTGGTCAGGCCGAGGTAATCGATCAGTCGCGCGCCGCCGGCGAGATACCCGCCGCCGGAGCCGAGCGCCTTGCTGATCGTGCCCATCCAGAGATCGCCCTCGGACGGATCGACGCCGAAGAACTCGCAGATCCCCCGACCGCCCGGCCCCATCGTGCCGATCGAGTGGGCCTCGTCGACGTAGAGCAGCGCGTCGTGCCGCTGCTTGACCTCGATGAACCGCGGCAGATCGGGATAGTCGCCGTCCATGCTGTAGACGCCCTCGATCGCCACCACCACGCGCCGGTATTTGCCCCGCAGGTCGCGGAGCAGCCCGTCGAGCTGGACGTGGTCGTTGTGGCGGAAGCTGCGAGAGGCGGCCTGGGAGGCCGTCACGCCCCGGGCGATGCTGTTGTGGGAGAGCTCGTCGTAGAGGATCAGGTCGCCCGCGCCGAACAGGTGCGCGAAGACGGAGGCGTTGGTGCCGTAGCCACAGGGGAAGACGGTGGCCCGCTCGGTGCCGATGAAGTCAGCCAGTTCGACGTCGAGTGCGTCGTGGATGGCCGTGTTGCCCCCCACCATCCGGCTCGCCGAACTGCTCGTGCCGAAGCGGTCGATCGCTTCCTTGGCCGCCCGGGCGACATCGGGGTGGCCGGCCAGGCCGAGGTAGTCGAAGCTGGTGAAGGTCAGGACGTCGCGGCCCGCGATCCGGGCCTGGCGGCCGGAAACCGCCTCATTCGCCAGCCGGAACGGGTTGTCGAGGCCGGCCTGGCGGAGGCCGGCCAACCGCTCCTCCAGCGCCCTGACCTCGGGGAAGAGTTCCGTCTCGGCGGGCGGGGCGGCCGACGCCGCCGGGGCGGCCGCGGCAGCCGGCTCCCGGGCCGGCTCGACCCGGTCGGCCGCGTCGAACATCCGCTCCGCGACACAGTCCACGAGATCGCCGCAGGTCTGCACGGACGCCAGCCACTGCTCGTGAAATCGCATCACGTAGCGGCCCTCGAGCCGGGCCAGCGCGTCGGCCAGCCGCCCCTCGTCGATGCCGGCGGCGGCGAGGCTCGACCGCAGCGAGAGCGGGCGGCGGCTCGTGGCAGGCAGCACCCGCTCGAGTTCCGCGATCACCACGCGGCTGATCACCTCACGCGTGTGCGCTCCGGGCAGCTCGCGATCGTCGGCCTGGGCCAGCTGGGATGCATCGCGGTTCGTCGTCGGCAGTGTCATGCGATTCATCAGCGGTCCGCCTCCTGCGGTAGGGCCACCAACCATGAAGACGGCACTATACGGGTCGCAGCCAGTTTCGACTGCGCCCGGCCGACGGCCGACCGTCGCGTCACACCCGCCCACGCGCCGCACGAGCCCGCTTTTCCACGGGCGCAACGCCGCGCTGTCACACTGTGCCGACTGCGGAGAGCCGCGCGATCGTGCCGTCGAAAGCGATCGCGGTCAGTTGGCGAGAGCGTCGTCGGCTCGGCAGCATCAGCCGAGTAGCCGCCGGAGCACGAAGGGCAGAATCCCGCCGGCGTTGAACTGGTCGAGTTCGACCGGGGTGTCGATCCGCACGAGGCAGGGAATCTGCTTGACGCTCCCGTCGGGCGCCGTCGCCTTGACCACGACCGTGGCCCGCGGGGCGAGCCCCTCGAACGGGATGTCGAAGGTCTCCTCGCCGGTCAGGCCGAGCGCCTGCCACGAGTCGGGCAGGACGAGCGGCAACACCCCCATCCCCACGAGGTTCGACCGGTGGATCCGCTCGAAACTGGCGGCCAGGACCGCCCGCACGCCGAGCAGCATCGTGCCCTTCGCGGCCCAGTCGCGGGAACTGCCGGTGCCGTATTCGCTGCCGGCCAGCACCACCAGCGGCGTGCCCTGCTCGCGATACGTGAGCGCCGCGTCGTAGACCGGCATCACCTCGCTGCCGGGCAGGAGTCGCGTCACGCCCCCCTCCGTGCCGGGCACGAGCAGGTTGCGGATCCGGATGTTGGCAAAAGTGCCCCGGGTCATCACCCGGTCGTTGCCGCGGCGGGCCCCGTAACTGTTGAAGTCTTCCGGCGGCACGCCGTGCTCGACGAGATAGGCCCCCGCGGGACTCTTCTTCGCGATGCTGCCGGCCGGCGAGATGTGGTCGGTGGTCACGCTGTCGCCGAGGGCGAGCAGCACGCGGGCCCCGCGGACGCTCGTGGGCGGCTTCGGCTCACGGGTGATCTCCGCGAGAAAAGGTGGCTCCTGGATGTAGGTGCTCGTGGCGTCCCACTCGTAGAGTTCGCCGGAGCTCGTGGGGACGGCGTTCCAGCGCTCGTTCGACTGCCAGACGTTGCCGTAGCGGCGCTGAAACTGCTCGGGCGACACGCTCGCGGCCACGGTGCGGTGCACCTCGTCGCGGGTCGGCCAGATGTCGCGGAGGTAGACCGGCTTGCCGTCGCTGCCGGCGCCGAGCGGCTCGGTGGCGAGGTCGATGTCGGTCGTGCCGGCCAGCGCGTAGGCCACGACCAGCGGCGGGCTGGCCAGCCAGTTGGCCTTCACGAGCGGGTTGACGCGGCCCTCGAAGTTGCGGTTGCCCGAGAGCACCGCGGCGGCCACCAGATCCCCCTCGGTCACGGCCTTGGCGACCGGCTCGGGCAGCGGGCCCGAGTTGCCGATGCAGGTGGTGCAGCCGTACCCCACCGTCTCGAACCCGAGCGCGTCGAGATCCTTGGCCAGCCCCGACTTCTCGAGGTAGTCGGTGACCACGCGGCTGCCCGGCGCCAGGCTCGTCTTCACCCAGGGCTTGGTGGTCAGCCCCTTCGCGACCGCCTTCCGGGCGACGAGGCCGGCGGCCACCATCACGTCGGGGTTGCTGGTGTTGGTGCAGCTCGTGATCGCGGCGATCACCACCGCGCCATGGCCGATTCGTTCGGCATGCCCGTTGATCTGCACGCTGCCCGTGCGCCGGAGCGCTTCGCCCTCGAGGGCGAAGCCCCGCTTGGCCGTGGGCGCCGTGAGCGACTCGGCGAAGGTCTGCTTGACCGCGGAGAGGGCGACCCGGTCCTGCGGCCGCTTGGGGCCGGCCAGGCTCGGCACCACGCTGGCCAGATCGAGCGCAAGCCGGGTGGTGAACTCGGGCACGGGGGCGGCCGCCGTGCGAAACATCCCCTGTTCCTTCATGTATCGCTCGACGAGCGTCACCTGTTCGGCCGGCCGGCCGGTGAGCCGGAGGTAGCGGAGCGTCTCGTCGTCGATCGGGAAGAAGCCCATCGTGGCCCCGTATTCCGGCGCCATGTTGGCGATCGTGGCCCGGTCGGCGAGCGGCATCGAAGCCAGGCCCGAGCCGAAGAACTCCACGAACTTCCCCACCACGCCGGCCTTCCGCAGGATCTCCGTGACGGTGAGCACGAGGTCGGTCGCGGTCGCCCCGGCCGGCAGCTCACCGGTGAGTTCGAAGCCCACGACCTCCGGGAGGAGCAGCGACAGGGCCTGGCCGAGCATCACGGCCTCGGCCTCGATGCCCCCCACGCCCCACCCGACCACGCCCAGACCGTTGATCATCGTGGTGTGGCTGTCGGTGCCGACGAGCGTGTCGGGCACGGCGACCGGCAGGGTCCGCTTGCCGCCGGGCTCGCGGTGATCTGGATCGCGAAGGAAGACGCAGCCGGCGAGATACTCGAGGTTGACCTGGTGCACGATCCCGATCGCCGGCGGCACCACGCGGAAGTTGCGGAAGGCCTGCTGGCCCCACCGCAGGAAGGCGTAGCGTTCGGCGTTGCGGGCGAACTCGATGTCGACGTTCTTGGCCAGGGCGTCGGCCGTGCCGAAGAAGTCCACCTGGACGGAGTGGTCGATGACCAGATCCACCGGCACGAGCGGGTTGATCTTGGCGGGGTCCCCGCCGAGCCGCTGCATCGCCGCCCGCATGGCGGCGAGATCCACCACGCAGGGCACGCCCGTGAAGTCCTGCAGCACGACCCGGGCCGGCTTGAAGGGGATCTCCCGCTCGGCGGGCTTGGCGGCGTTCCAGGTGGCCAGGGCCCGGACGTCGTCCTCCGTCACCTCGTAGCCGTCGCAGGTCCGCAGCAGCGCCTCGAGCACCATCCGC
>JBILOA010000504.1:0-2559 GCA_044374735.1 Pirellulales bacterium
CCGGCCGGGGCGTGGGGGGCGACGGCAGCGTCGACGACGTGCCCTGGGACGGCCACAGCAACATCGAGACCAACCACCGCGAATGCGGCCTGGCGACCGACCGCCCCGCGGCGGCGCTGCTGGCCGACCTCAAGGCCCGCGGGATGCTCGAAGACACGCTGGTCGTCTGGGGCGGCGAGTTCGGCCGCACCAGCGACTCCCAAGGCGGCAAGGGCCGCGACCACAACCCCGCCGGATTCACGATCTGGATGGCGGGCGGGGGCGTAAAGGGCGGCCTTCACTACGGGGCCACCGATCCCTTCGGCTACAAGGCGGTCGAGAACAAGGTTCACGTCAACGACCTCCACGCCACGCTCCTCCACCTGCTGGGCATCGATCACGAGCGGCTCACCTACCGTCACAACGGCCGCAACTTCAGACTCACCGACGTGGGAGGTCAGGTGATCCGCGACCTGATCGCCTGACCGGCAAGACCGGGGGAGGGCTTGGATGCCCCGGCTGGCCCCGGTGAACGCAACTCCCGACGCAGCCGGAAGTTGCGAATGGCCTAGGGGCTCCCGCACCCGCCGGATGATGGCGAAATCCTGCTTCGCGATGTAAGATTTTGACGAGGATTTGGGAAGGACGCATCGACCCCCGCCTGGAGACCCTGCCATGTCGCCCTCGTCCGCCGCTCAGGGCTGCGCCTCGTTCCGCTCGGCCGGCTTCGGCCGCCGCGAGTTTCTCCAAGTCGGCTCGCTCTCGGGCCTCGGCCTGTCGCTCGGCGGCCTGTTTCGCATGCAGGCGGCCCAAGCCGACGCCAAGGCGTTCTCGCACTTCGAGGGCACGGCCAAGAGCGTGATCCACATCTGGCTGCCCGGTGGGTGGGCCCAGCAGGAGACGTTCGATCCCAAGCCGCTCTCGCCCGCCGAGTATCGGGGCGAACTGGGCGTGATCGACACCAAACTGCCGGGCGTGAAGTTCAGCGAGAAGCTCGCCAAGACCGCCGGCATCGCCGACAAGATCACCGTGGTGCGGTCGATGACCCACGGCGAGGCGGCCCACGAGCGGGGCACGCACAACATGTTCACGGGCTACCGGCCCAGCCCCGCCCTCACCTACCCGAGCTTCGGCAGCGTCGTGTCGCACGAGTTCGGCCCGCGGGCCAACCTGCCGCCCTACGTCGCGATTCCCGGTCTGCCGGCGCCTGACGCCCAGGCCGGCTACCTCGGCAGCGCCTTCGGCCCGTTCGCGCTCGGCTCCGATCCGGCGGCCGAGAACTTCACCGTCCGCGACCTCTCGCTCCCCGGTGGCGTCGATGCCGGCCGCTTCGCGACCCGGCAGCGACTGCGTGATGCGGTGGGCCGCCACTTTCAGCGGCTCGAGGACAGCGGCACGATCGCCGCGATGGACTCGTTCTACGAGCGGGCCTATGCCCTCGTCAGTTCCGCCGAGGCCCGGGCCGCGTTCGACATCAAGGCTGAGCCGGACGCCCTGCGAGACGAGTATGGCCGCAACCAGGCCGGCCAGCGGATGCTCCTCGCCCGGCGGCTCGTCGAAGCCGGCGTGCGGTTCGTCACGCTCTCCTACGGCGGCTGGGACATGCATGCGCGGATCCGCGACGGGATCACCACCACCCTGCCCTCGTTCGACCAGGCCTTCACCGCGCTGGTCACCGACCTCGAGCGCCGCGGGCTGCTCGACTCGACGCTGGTGATGGTGTCGAGCGAGTTCGGCCGCACGCCCAAGATCAACAAAGACGCGGGCCGCGACCACTGGCCCAAGGTGTTCAGCGTGGTGCTCGCCGGCGGCGGCGCGAAGAAGGGCTTCGTCTACGGGTCTTCCGACGCGATCGCGGCCGAGCCGCAAGACGATCCCCTCACCGTCGAGGATCTCGCCACCACGGTCTACCACTGCCTCGGCATCGTCGCCGACAAGGAACTCATGGCCCCGGGCAATCGGCCCATTGAGATCGTCGACGGCGGAGCCGTGCGTAAGGATCTGCTCGCCTGACGCCGCGACCAGGCTTCGTCCGCGGCCCCCTCCTTCCGGCACACCATGACCCTCGCGCGACCTGCCGTCGTGTTCGTGATCGCCGTGGGGATGCTGACCGCGTCCCGGCCGGCCATGGCCACCCCGGCCATCACCCGGATCGAGCCGCCGGGGGCCCCGCGCGGCGGTGAGGTGGAGGTCGTGATCCGCGGCCGCGACCTGGCCAATCCGAAGGAACTGTTCTTCGAGGGCCGCGGGATCGAGGTCGCGGCGCTCGAGGGCGTCGACGGGACGGCGGTCAAGGCGCGGCTTCGGCTGGCGGCGGATTGCCCGCCCGGGCCGCACAAGCTCCGTGTCCGCACGAAAGACGGTCTTTCCGAACTCCGATCCTTCCGCGTGGGCTTTCTCGAGCAGCAGGCCGAGAAGGAGCCTAACGGCGACCTCACGACCGCCGAATCCCTCACGCTGCCGCGCACGATCGCAGGTGTGATCAAGCCCGAGGACATCGACTGCTTCAAGGTCCGCGTCCCGGCGGGTGGACGGATCGCCGCGGCCGTCGATGCGGTGCGGATCGATCAGCAGATGTTC
>JBILOA010000505.1:0-2555 GCA_044374735.1 Pirellulales bacterium
CGGGTTCTCGAGCGCCGGCGTGGTCACGTCCACCCCGCCAAAGCTGTCGATCGTCGTCGGACCCTGGTTGGTGACCGTGATCTGGTAGGTCACCGCCTCGCCAGCCACGGGCTGGCCCGAGGTCCGGATCTTCACCACGTTGAGATCCGCCACCAGCGCTAAGACGTCCGACACGATCGACGTGTTGTTGTCGAGGTTCGGATCGGTCACGTCCGGCGGCGGCGCCACCACCGCCGTGTTGTCGAGATCGCCCCGCGCCTCGCCCGGCACCGTGCCCGAGAGCGTGATCGTCACGCTCTGGCCCGTCGCCAGCATCAGCCCCGTCCACGCACCCGTCCCCGAGTTGTAGGAGCCCATGCTCGGGCTCCCGAACGTCGCCCCGATCAGCACCGGCGCCGTCGTATCCGTCAGCGTGAACCCGAGAATCGTGCTCGGGCCGTTGTTCGTCACCGTGATCAGATACGAGACCGCCGCGCCGGCCACCGGCGCCCCGCTCGTCCGCGTCTTCACCACCGCCAGGTCCGCCGTCGGCACCAGGATCGTGGTGTCGGTGGCCGTGTTGTTGGCTAGATTGCGATCGGTGACGCCTGCCGGCGGCAGGACCGTCGCCGTGTTCGAAAGTGTGCCCGTCGCCAGCGGGTCGATCGTCGCCGTCACCACGAACGTGGCCGTCGCCAGCGCCGGCAGGTTCACGGCTGTTGCAATGTTGCCGCTTCCCCCCGCCGGCCCGGAGCCGCCGCCGGTGTAGCTCACCGTCCAGGCGGCGCCGAGCAGTGCCGCCGGAAAGGTGTCGCTCACGGTCGCACCCGTGACCGGGTCAGGGCCGTTGTTGGTCACCACAATCGTGTAGGTCAACGCCTCCCCAGGAATGGCTGTCAGTTCGCCGTCCGTCTTCGTGATCGCCAGGTCAGCCGAGGGACGGCACTCGACGTCGACCCGATTCGACGTCGCGAACAGCTCGAACCGGCTCGTCTCCGCGGTGAACGACGCCCGCGACGTGTTGCTGATGATGGTGCCCGCGAGAACGTCGGGGTCGATCGTCACGTCGAAGCTGACGGTCGTCGATTCGCCTGGAGCGAGCCGACCGCCTACCGGCACCGGCAGCGCGCCGCCCGCGCCCGTGCCGAGTTGGAAGCGAACCGCCTCCTCGATCGCGAGGTATTCGCCCTGATCGAAGTCGGCGGCGTCCGTCTTGCCTCCGGAGTTCGCCCCCGCCGTGATCACCAAGCTGCCCGGCACAAAGGTCGTGTTTGCCGGCAGCGCGTCGTTGAGGAGCACGCCGACCGCCGCATCGAGTGCGGACGCCGCATTGCTCACCGTGATCGTGTAACGGAGCGTGTCACCGGCGATCACGTCACCGCCGTCGAGGTCGGTCACGCCCTTGAGGACCGACACCTTCGGGGCATAGAGGTCGATGGCGCTCGTGATCACGCCCGGGTAGTAGAAGTCTTGGGTCGTGGTCAGCCGAACCGTGCCGGCCGTGGCCGAGTTGGCGATCAGGCCGTCGGCCGCCAGGAGATCCGCCCCGAAGCCCAGCTGGTTCACATAGTTGGGATTCTTGGTGGTCACCGTCAGCCCGAGATCCGAGATCGAACTGTTGAAGAAGTTGTTGGCGGGATTCGTGGCGTTGGAGAGCTGCTGCTCCCCGAGGCCGCCGTTGAAGAAGGCCCGGTCGCCCGTGATCCCAAGGTCGCCTTCATAGGCGATGAACCCAAGCGTGCCGGTCACCGGACCGGCCGGTGGCGCCTGAAAGCCGCTGATGTTGATCGTCACGTCGGAGTCCGAGGTGGTCACAAAGGCGAAGCCGTCGAACACCGTCAGGTTGCGGGCGGCGGCCCCCGGTTCGCGGAACGCCACGACGAGCGACCAGCCGGCCGAGTAGTTCTCAGCGCCGGCGAATGCCTGCACGTTGGCGGTGGTGTAGGTGCCACCACCCTGCGCTTCCACGATGTCGGTGACGTCGATGAAGCTCTGGTAGTTCCGCGCGCCGGACGGCGCACCTTGGGGCGTGCTGCTGATGATCGTGGTCGACAAGTTGCGATAGGCCCCATCATCAGGGCCGCGAAACTTGACGTTGCCGAAGTTGTCGAACTGGGTCTGGCCGCGGGCCCGGCCGCCCCAGTAGAGCCCCGCGAAGAGCACCTCAGCGTCGACCGGAAGAACGAGATCTGCGGCGCTTGAGTTGAAGGTGGTCGGGTCGCCGTCGATGTCGACGTAGGCCATGTCCCAGAAGTCGTTGTTGAGGATCTGATCACCCAGGATCGGATCGGGAATGCCGGCCCGGGCAAGCTGCGCCCTTGGCGAGTCACCCGGCGCGGTCATGATCGTGTTGGCGGCGAAGGTGATGTCACCCGTGTCGTTGGCACTGAAGCGGACGTCAAACGGTGTGATGACCGCCAACGCCAGCCGTTGCTCGAGGCTCTCGGCGGCGCCGACGACGGGAACCCGACGCCGACGCTGGAGCCGAGTGGCGAGGCGGTTTCGCGGCCCGCGGCCGCTCACCCGGGTGAGGCCCGCGGCAGGCTCGGCCTCGGCCAGCGGCGCACGGGCCTCTG
>JBILOA010000041.1:0-8697 GCA_044374735.1 Pirellulales bacterium
GCGAGGGACGAACTCCAAAGAAGCGGGCGAAGGGACTCGAACCCTCGACATCCAGCTTGGGAAGCTAGCGCTCTACCAACTGAGCTACGCCCGCGAACGGCGGCAGTCTATCACGGCGACACCTGGGCGGGAGGGGGCCGAACGGTGGCCCTGCGGGCCGCGTAGAATCGAGCCATGGTTCGACTGCGCCTGGAGAAACCGCACTCATGCCCACTGCCGCTTCGCAGCCCCCAGCGCCGGCTGCGACCGCCCCCCGTCGAGGCTGGCTGACCATGCCCGTGAAGGCCACGCTTGCCACGCTCCTGGCCGCCGTGCTGCTCGGCTTCGGCTCCCTCCCGTGGTGGCTCTCGCAGCCGGAGCGGCTCAGCGGGATCGTGGCCCGGGCGGTGCCGGAACTCGAAGCGGAACTGCGGTTCGAGTCGGTGCGGCTGGGCTGGGCCGGCCCGCTCGTGCTCGACGGGGTCACGGTCGTGCCCCGCGACGGCAGCCGTCCGCCGATCGCGATCGGCCGGATCGAGGGCAGTCACGGCCTGCTCGCCATGCTCCTCTCGGCCGGCGACCTCGGCCGGCTCACGATCGACGGCCTCGCCGTCGATCTGGCCTTCGACGAGAACCACGTCAGCAACCTCGAAACGCTCGTGCGGCGGAAGCCCGTCGATCCGGCGAACCCCTCGCGACGGCCCACGCGAGCCGCCGTGCGGATGCGGCTGGAGGTCGAGGATGCCATCGTGCGGATCACGGCGCCGTGGACCACCGAACCCTGGGTGAGCGAGCCGATCGACCTGCGGCTGGCGCTGGCTCCCGTGCCCGAGGGCTGGAGCGAGTGGACGATCGAACCGGTTCGGCTGCTCGCGGACGCCCGGATGGATCCGCCGGTGGCGTGGGGCGTGCTCTCCTATATCGCCCCCGTGCTCGCCGACGCCACCCGCACGAGCGGCAGGTTCTCGCTGGAGCTCGACGGGGCCAGGCTGCCGGTGGGCGATCCGGCTGGCGGGGCACTCTCGGGCACGCTGGCAATGCACGAGGTGGTCGTGGGGCCCGGACCGATGGTGACCAACCTGTTCCAGTCGCTGCCGGGCAACCTGCCGCCGCCGCCGTCGATCCGCGTCGCGGATGAGTCGCACGTGCGATTCTCGCTGGCCGACCGGCGGATGCGACATGAAGGCCTCGAGTTCGGCGTGCCGCTGCCCGGGCCGGGGCGTCGGCTCGACGTCCGGAGCAGCGGTTCGGTGGGCCTCGACGACAAGTCGCTCGACGTGAAGCTCGTGCTGCCGATCCCCGCCGACCTGCGGCAGGATCGGCCGCTGCTGGCAGCGTTGGCCGGCAAAACCATCTCCGTGGGCGTCGCGGGCAAGCTCGGCGAGCCGGAGGTGGTGTTCGACGGGTCGATCGGTCAGGTGGCCGGCGACGTGGCGCGAGAGCTGATCGAACGGGCCCGCGGCGGCGCGGTGCCACCCGGGCCGGAGGGAGCAGGCCAGCCGGCTCCACCGCCGGGGGCCGGTGGTGACGCCGTGGCCGAGATCGTCGGGGACGTGATCGACGAGCTCGCCCGCCGGCGGGCGGCGCGTCAGGCCGCGGAAGCGTCGGGCGAGCTGCCTCCGCGCAGAGGGCGACTGCGGGAACGGGTGCTGCGGCCGGCGGTGCCGCCGGCGCCCTCGCCGCCGGTCCCCGTTCCCCCGGAGTGATATCGGTGCGGGCATGAAAAAAGCCGGGTCCTTCTTGCGAAGGACCCGGCCAGATCGTGAACCGGAGGCGTTAGGTCGCGACCGGCAAACGGTGACGAACAGGGCTCAGGTCTTGGCCGGAGCCGCGGGGGCAGCGGGAGCAGCCGGGGCTTCCTTGGCGGGAGCAGCCTCGGTCGGGACGCCCTCGGAAACGGCACCCTCCGAAACGATCACGCCCTCACCACCGCAATCGCCACCGGCGCAGCCGCCGCTGACGACCTCGCCGCCGCAGCTGCCGCAATCGCTGGCAACCTCACCGCCGCAGCTGCCGCAATCGCTGGCAGCCGCTTCGCCGCAGCCGCTCTCGCAGGCCGGGGCAGCTTCCTCACCGTGGCACTTGGCAGCCTTACGGGCGGCCTTCTTGGCACGGTGCTTGGCCAGCAGGCCACCGTGGCACTTCCGACCGTGGCAACCGTGGCCGGCAACGGCACCCGTGTCACCGCCAACCAGGGCGATGGCGACGAGCGCGAAGAACATGGCCAGCGAAAAACCGAGAAACCGCTTCATCAGAAACCTCCACAAGGGAAAATGGAACGCAGCCGATGCGTTCCCGGGAGCCGTCGCCTAGGAAACCCCGATCCGGGACGGCTACCGGACCGCAGCACATGAGTCTTGCTCTGACCGCCGCCGCCCCATCCACCATTCCCCCGTCAATTGAGGGCGAATGGGGAAGATGTAACGCCGGACCAATCAGGGCAGTAGGCTAACACGCGGCCGCCGGCTGTCAATAAAAATGCGTATTCTGCGTCGAAAGTGACGCTTGCGGCGACTTTGCGGGCCGGGCGAAGCGGCTCGGGGGCCGTCGGCTACCGGGGAAGATGCCCGCCGACGCGCCCGAGACCGGGAACGAGAACAAGCGTGCCCGAGGCGATTTACTGCCGGGCAGGGGCCGTCGGGCCGCCAGGCTTGCCGGCCGTCCGCTCGGCGGATCCCTGCTCCGCGGTGGTGGCCCGCCGCTCGAGTTCCTCTGCCACCATCGTCTGCTTGGCGAGCATGTCCTCGGGATCCTCAAAGTTCAGCAGCAGGGGAGGCAGATCCTCGAACACCCGCATGGCCATCCCGACGACCCGCCACCCCTCGGGATCCAGTCGCACGACCCAGATCACGTTGTCGGTGCTTTGGAAGCCGTCGGCGTCGACGTCGGTCCAGGTGGTCGCGACGTGGACGAGGTCGCCACCGTCGCCGATCACCTCGCATTCGCGTACGGCGTAGGTGGCGGTGTCGTTGACCGGAGGAGCCACGGAAATCCCGAGTTCCTCCGTTTTTGCCCGGGCGGTGGTCGTCAGCATCGTGCGGGCGGCAGCATCGTCGCCCCGCTTGATGGCTTCGAGGAACGTGACGACTGCCTGTTTGGCGGGGGCGGCAACATCGCCGGCCGGGCCGCCCGAGGAGCATCCCGTGACGAGCAAAACGGCCAACGGGCCGACAGCGACCAGGACTTCGGTGACGAGGTGGCGGCGGGAACCAGTCATGCTCAGGAAACTCCGGGCTGGCGGGGCGGCGGCGACAGGCTGTGCCGCCGACGGGGCGGGAGAGTGAAGGGGGGCCGCCGGGGCGTCAAGATGACTTGGCGGCGACCACGCGATAGCGCTCGCGAGTTGGTAGACTTGGTAAAAGCGGTGCCCCGGGTGCCCTGCGACAGGGCTTTCCAGTGCGGGCAACCGATGTCGTGACCTGGAGCGATGGAGCCATGCGACCCCCCATGACGATCCGGACATCGGTGGCCCGCCGGCAGGGAGCCCAGGCCATGCGTCCCTGGTCGATGCGGCTGGTGGCGGTGCTCGCGGTCGCCGGACTGGCCGCCGGAACGGCTGGGTCGCCCGTTCGTCGTGCCCGGCCGCCGGAGGCCAAGTGGAGCACCGCGACGAAAGGCGCTTTTTTCGAAGATGCCTTCGCGAGCCTGCAGGGCCCCCGGCCGACCTTCGACGCGTCGGCCCGTCCAGCCGCCGCGGTGGCCGCGGTCGGCGGGGCCGCCGGTGGATCGGAGCCGGCGGGCGGCGGTGGCGAGGGCGGATTCAAGTGGTCGGCGCTCGTCTCCGGCGACACGCTGATCGACGAGATCAAGGGGATGCAGGAACGGGTCGCTCCGGTCGTGACCACGCCTTCGACCTTCAAGGGAGGCGGCTACAACGAGGCCCAGCGGGCGTTCAGTGTGATCGCCCTGGCGTTCGGCGTGATTGCCGCCCACGACGAAGATGTCCGCTGGAAGAAGGACGCGGCCACCGCCCGCGACCTGTTCGCGCGGGCCGGCGTGAACTGCAAGGTCGGCACCGACCAGTCGTTCAAGGAGTCGCAACTGCGGGTCGAGGACCTCAAGGCGATGATGGACGGCAACTCGCCCGAGGGAAAGCCCGATCGCGAAGACGATTTCCGGTGGAACCAGGTGTCGGGACGGCCGCCGTTGATGATGCGGCTGGAGGCTGCGGAAAAGCTGCTGGGGGCGGCCACCGCATCGCAGGGCGATTTCACCAAGCAACTCGACGTGGTCCTCCACGAGGCGGAGATGGTCGCGGCGATCGGCGAGGTGATCCGCCAGCCCGACTTCGAGTATCACGACGACGACTCGTATCGTGGCTACGCGGGCTCGATGCGGGACGCCGCCGTGCGGATTCGCGAGGCGTGCCTCAAGAAAGATTACGACACCGCCCGCGCCGCCGTGGGCGAGATCTCCAAGAGCTGCAACGACTGCCACGGCGACTACCGGTAGGCCGGCGCGACCACCGGGCTCGGGGCATCAGCGGGGCATCAACGCCGACAGCGGCTCGAGTGACACGAGCTCCGCCAGGCCGACTTCGGCCATCTCCCGCCCGGTCACGTAGCGGTGGGTGCGGATCCAGTCATTGATCAGGTCCTCAGGGCCACCGAGCAGTTGGCACAGCAGCACGTCCATGTCCCGCTCGAGCGCCGCGAAATGCCGCGACCATTCCGCCGCCTCGCGGATCCCGATGTGCTCCTCGCTCTGCCACTTCATGGGGTGGAAGAGAAACACGCTGTAAGGGGTCACGATCCGGCGGCGGCAGGCTGCGAAGGGCCACAGCGCTGCCGACGAGCATTCGCCCGTGACCACCGCCGTCGCCCGGGTGCCCCGAAGCCGCAGCAGCGAGACGAGCGACATCGCGCAGTAGGGGCTGCCCCCTGGCGAGTCGAAGTAGATGGTGCATTCCCCGCCGAGTGGAACTCCCAGCAGGCGATCGGTCAGTTCGGAGGCGTTGTCCGTCAGGTCGCCGATGATGGCGATCTCGAGCGGCCCCTCGTCCTCTTCGGGCTGCCGGCTGCCGTTCGATGCCCCATCGCGTGCTGCCATCCCGGTCGCTCCTTTGCCACGGCCTCGGTTTTTGCATCGCCCACGATGAAGAAACCGTAAGGCGGGCTTTCGCGCACTGAAACTTACGGAAGGTAAGCCTTGGGCGTGGTTGCAGCAAGCGTCTGCCTGAAACCGCTTGCGGGACCGGCCTGCCCGAGCGACGATGCGGAATTGCTGGGCGGTCGCATGCCCGGCTCCGGGCCGCTTCGTCGCGGCCGATACCCACGATTCCGACCCGGCCCCCCGCTCATGGGAATTGTCGCCTTCTGCCCTCAGGGGCATCGCGTCAAGGTCAAGGACCATCTGGCTGGCCGCAAGGGAATCTGTCCCGAATGCGGTACCAGGTTTCGGATCCCCTTGGAGTCGGCTCCCGAACCGGCGGCCTCTCCCGCGGCGGCTGTGGCAGGCCCTGCCGTAGCGCCGGCCGCGGCCACGAGCGCAGTCCCGGCGGGGACATCGCCGACCGGAACGCCCGTGGCGCGGGTCGTGTCGCTGGATGCCGCTCTGGCCGCCACGCTTCCGCGGGCGATTCCCCTGGCCGTCCCCGAGGGCGGGCCGATGTCCGGCTGAAATCGTCGGCCATCCAGCCGAGGGCCGCGGCCGGCGGAGCCATCTGGTAAAGTCTGCGGGCAGGTCGGATCCTCGTTGACCCCGCCCTGCCTCCCCTTCGCCTTTTGGAGACTCGCCCGATGCCCCCGCGCCGTCCGTTTGCGTCCGGCTTGGCCCTGATCGCTTGCCTGCTTTCCATCTCCGCCGCCACCGCGGCCGACGTCGCCATGGCTTTCCCGATCGCCGGGGGCACGCTGTCGCTCGAGGCCCCGGAGGGCTTCGAGCGGGTTCAGCCGAAGTCGGGGATGATCGAGGCGGAGTTCGCGGTGCCTTCCGAGGGCGAACTGCCGGCCGGCCGGATGACGGTCATGGGTGCCGGGGGCACGATCGAGGCCAACATCGACCGCTGGTGCGGCCAGTTCACCCAGCCCGACGGCGGCGAGACGAAGGCCAAGCTGACGAAGAAATCGTTCAAGGTCGCCGGCTGCGGCGTGACGGTCGTCGACATCCCGGGCACGTACCTCGACCAGCCCGGTGGCCCGTTCGCCGGTGGCCCGACCGTCAAACGGCCCGACTACCGGATGCTGGCGGCGATCGTCGAGACGCCGGGAGAGGGTAACTACTACGTGAAGTTCTACGGCCCCGCCGCCACCGTCGAGCGGCACGCCGCCGGCTTCCAGAAGATGGTCGAGGGCATGGTTCCGGCCGGCCGCTGACCTCCGCCCACCGCCCCACCTTCCCCCCGGCGATCCCGGCCGCGATGAAAGTCCACGAGTTTCTCGAACACCACGGCATCGCGGGCAACCCGTTCGCGGAAGAAGACGCGCAGACCGACGCGGTCTTCAAGCGGGACTGCCTCGAGACCACGTTTCACCCCGCCTGGGACAAGATCCTCGGCAGCCCTTCCGACCCGAGCACCTCGATCGTGTTCGGCGAAAAAGGCAGCGGCAAGACGGCGCTCAAACTGCAGATGGTGCGGCAGTTCGAGCGGCACAACGAGGCCCATCCCGATGCCCGCGCGTTCGTCGTGTTGTACGACGACTTCAATCCCTTTCTCGACCGGTTCGTGGGGCGGGCGGGCCCGGGCCGACCGGTCGAGAAGGCGCTCGCCCAGTGGAAACTCTGGGACCACATGGACGCGATCCTGTCGCTGGCGGTCACGCAGCTGGTGACCGAGGTGATCGGCGACAAGCGTCCGGCCCGACTGACGCGGCCGCAGGCCCGCGACCTCAGCCTGCTGGCGGCCTGCTACGACCAATCGACGGCCGAGTCGTTCCCGTCCCGCTGGCGGCGGCTCAAGCGGCGGGTCCGCTACCACGGCCGGTTCGGCGGCTGGCCGCGACTCGTGGCCCTGGCCGCGACCATCGTGATGGCGGTAGCGCTGGCCACCGGCTTCGCGCTCGGCAAGCTCGACTGGGCCTGGCAGTGGTGGCCGTGGGCGGCGCTGGCGGCCGCGTGGATCCCCGCCGGCCTGCGGCGGCTCAAGTCGACCTGGCGGGCCTGGCGGATCGTGCACAGCATGCGGACGGGCAACCGCACGGTCGGCCAGCTCGGCCGGGCGCTGGCCGCGCTCCCGGAAGTGGACCTCGCCGGCCAGCCCCTCCCGGCCCACGCCCGCTCCGACGACCGCTACGAGCTGTTCGAAAAGTTTCAGGGCGTGCTCAAGGCCCTCGGCTGGACCGGGACGGTCGTGATCGTGGATCGGCTCGACGAGCCCCACCTGATCAACGGCCAGGGCGAGCGGATGCGGCTGGTGATCTGGCCCTTGCTCGACAACAAGTTTCTCAAGTCGCCGGGGCTCGGCTTCAAGCTGCTCCTGCCGGAGGAGCTCTACCGGTTCATCGAGCGGGAGAACGAACAGTTCAACCAGCGGGCCCGGCTCGACAAGCAGAACCTCGTGCCCTCGCTCGAGTGGTCGGGCGAGACGCTCTACGACATCGCCTCGGCCCGCGTGAAGGCGGCGAGTGTCGGCACGCCGCCGGCCACGCTCGGGGCGCTGTTCGATGAATCGGTCGACCAGCGGCGGCTGATCGACGGCCTGCGGAGCCTGCGGGTGCCGCGTCAACTGTTCAAGTTTCTCTACCGCCTGCTCGTGGCCCACTGCCATGCCCACACCGAGGAGCGGCCGGTCTACAAGATCCCGATCGAGCGGTTCGAGACCACGCTGGCCGTGTTTCGCCGCGATCAGGATGCCTTCGACCGCGGGCTCGCGCCCCGCTAGCGGATGGACGGCGGCGACCTGCACACGATCGTCGTCGGCCGCGAGGCGATGGGCTGTCGATTCGAGGTGGTGTTCAATGCCGGTGAGGTGGCCGAGGCCACGGAGCTGGGCTGCGGGGCGCTCGACCTCGTGGACGAGATCGAGGCGCGGATCAGCGTCTACCGCGGGTCGAGCGAGCTGTCCGCGATCAATCAGGCCGCTGGCGCGTGGGTGGCCGTCTCGTCCGACACGCTGGCGCTGCTCGAGCTGGCTCGCGGGCTGTCTGCCGCGACGGCCGGCGGCTTCGACATGGCCGCCGGGCCGCTCGTGCGGGTCTGGGGATTCCTCCGCCGGCAGGGACGCACGCCGGGCGACGCCGAGCTCGCCGCGGCGCTGGCCGTCTCGGGCACGCGCTGGCTCGAGCTCGACCCGGCCGGCGGCCGGGCCCGGCTGACGGCCACCGGGGCGGAGCTCAATCCCGGCGCGATCGGCAAGGGATGGGCGATCGATCACGCGGTCGACTGGCTGCGGGCGGCGGGCGTGGCGAGCGTGCTCGTCCACGGCGGCCAGAGCAGCGTGCGGGCCTGCGGCATCCAGGGGCCGTCGCTGCCGGGCCGGAGCGGCTGGAAAGTGGGTCTGCGGCATCCGCTGCGGCCGGGGCGGCGGTTGGCCACGATCACGCTCGCGGATCAGGCGCTCGGCACGAGCGGCTCCGGCACGCAGTTTTTCGTCGAGCGGGGTCGGCGGCTCGGCCATATTCTCGACCCACGGACAGGCCGGCCGGCCGAGGGCGTGATCTCGGCGACGGTGCTCGCCGGGAGTGCGGCGGAGGCCGACGCGCTGGCCACGGCGCTGTACGTGCTCGGGGAGGAGGGGCTCGAGCGGGTCGCTCCTGCCGGTGGCTCGAGGTCCGCCGTGCT
>JBILOA010000507.1:0-2542 GCA_044374735.1 Pirellulales bacterium
TGCGCCATCCTGGCTGCGCTCGGTTTCCTACGCCGCTCGATTGGCATGGGCAACCCGTCGCGATCCATTCGTCGCGATCCATTGACGATGCGGTGATTGGGCCGTCGCTGGCCACCTTGTTTCCCTACCCCCGCCCCAGCTCGTAGATCGCGGTCATCATCCGGCGGTAGGCGGGCGTGAGGGTGACGCCGCGGCGGGCCATCATCCGCTCCATGTCGACGAGGGCCTTGTCGAGCCGGTAGTCGGTGACCGCCCAGGGCTGCACCCACTTGAACGACTGCAGCGCCCGGGCCGGAAACCCGGCCCCGAGGATGATCGACGACACGCCACAGACCGTGCCGGTGTTGAGCATCGTGTTGATACCCGTCTTGCAGTGGTCACCCATGATGGCGCCCACGAACTGCTCGCCGGTGTCGATCTCCACCCCCGTGGGCCAGTCGAGCATTTTGACCGTGCCGTAGGTCATCTTGAGGTTCGACGCGGTGGTGTCGGCACCGAGGTTCACCCACTGTCCGAAGACGGAGTTGCCCACGTAGCCCTCGTGGGCCTTGTTGGAAAACGAATGAAACACCGTCGCGGCGACCTCGCCCCCCACCTTGCAGTGCGGCCCGATCACCGTTCCGCCGTAGATCCGCGCCCCCATCCGTACGGTCGCTCCGCGGCCCACCGCCACCGGCCCGCGGAGCATCGCCCCGGCCATCACCCGCGCCCCCTCGTCGAGCAGGATCGGCCCCTCGTCGGCCACGAGAATCGCGCCGGGCTCGACCACGGCCGCGGGGTGCATGAAGAGCCGGTCGGGTCGGTCGACGAGCGCCGCCGAGCTGCAGCCGGCGCCGCGGCCGGGCGGCCAGCCGACGGTCGCCGCCTCCGCGCGGATTGCGTCAGCCGCGAGCCGGGAGATGTCCCAGGGATGGGCAAGCCGCACCGGCTCGCCCGGTGTTCGCCGCCCCCGACCCCGCGGCTCCGGCAGCCCCGCGGCGAGCCACGCCGCCGACTCCGTCGCGATGGCCTCGGCCGCCACGAGATCGTCACCCGAGCTGAGGTGGCCGAAGCCGCCCTTACGGATTTTTGCGACGAGGTCCGGCGTCGGCAGGTAGCGGGCATTGATCCACACGGCCGCACCGGGCCGCTTCGGCGGCGCTGAAAAGAGCCCGCGCAGGTGGGGTCGCAGCGGGCCCGTCCCGCCGCCGACGCCGAGAGCCTGCTCCCACCGCTCGCGGATCGTGAGCAGGCCGACCCGCAGGTCGGAGACCGGCCGCGTGAGCGTGAGCGGCTGGAGGTGGGCGGCCGCCGTGTCCTCGAACAGAATCAACCGTGGCACTGCCATCAAAGCCTGCTGTTCCAGCACCGGACGACGCTCGGCTTCCTGTCGCCGGGAGGGACACTCAGCTCGGGCGGGTAGAATACCGTCTGCCGACGCGAAGGGAATCGTGGCGGTCGTCCCCGAGACGAAGGCAACGGAATGTGCGGCATCGTCGGCTACATCGGATCGCGTGACTGCCGGGAGATTCTGCTCAAGGGCCTCGGTCGGCTGGAGTACCGGGGCTACGACTCGGCCGGGATCGCCGTCTTGAACGGCAGCCTCCACGTCGCGAAGTGTGCCGGCAAGGTGCGCGATCTGGAGAGTCGGATCGCGGCTGCCCCGCCGACCGGCACGCTCGGGATCGGCCACACACGCTGGGCCACGCACGGCCCGCCCGACGACGTCAACGCCCATCCCCACCTCAGCCAGTCGGGCGCGATCGCGCTGGTCCACAACGGGATCATCGAGAACTACGCGTCCCTCAAGCAGACACTTTCCGCCAAGGGCCGCTCGTTCCGCAGCCAGACCGATTCCGAGGTGGTGGTGCAGTTGATCGAGGCGATCCTGGAGGCCGACCCGACGCTCTCCTTCGAGGCCGCGATCCGGCTGGCCCTCCGGCAGGTGACCGGCACCTATGGCTTGGCGATCGTGCACGCCAGCGAGCCCGACCGGCTCTACGTGGCCCGCCGTGGCTCACCGCTGCTCGTCGGCCTGGGCGCGGGCGAATCGTTCGTGGCCTCCGACGCCACGCCGATCGTGGAATACACGAACAAGGTTGTCTACCTCGACGACGGCGAGCTGGCCGTGATCGGCCCGGGCAGCTGCGATGTCCGCACGATCGACGACGTGCCGCTCACGAAGGAGGTGCACGAACTCGCCCTCTCGCTCGACGCGATCGAGAAGGGCGGCTACCCCCACTTCATGCTCAAGGAGATCCACGAGCAGCCGCGGGCGATCGCCGACTGCCTCCGCGGCCGGCTCCTGCCGGGGGGCGGCGTGCAGCTCGGCGGGCTGTCAAAGGCGCTCGACCGAGTCGCTGCCGCCCCCAGGCTCACGATCGCCGCCTGCGGCACGAGCTGGCATTCGGGCCTCGTGGGCGAATACCTGATCGAGCACCTGGCCCGGCTGCCGGTCGAGGTGGAGTATGCCTCGGAGTTTCGCTACCGCGAGCCGCTCCTGGGCGATCGCGACGTGCTCCTGGCGATCTCGCAGAGCGGCGAGACGGCCGACACGATCGCC
>JBILOA010000509.1:0-2541 GCA_044374735.1 Pirellulales bacterium
CGACGAGCGCCAGATCGGGATGGTCGCCGCTCTGCCGCGGGCGGCCCCGATATCGCAGCAGCACCAGCCGCGGCGGCCGGGCGCTGCCGCGGGCCACCGCGAGCAGGGCCGCGCACCGCTCGCGGCGCAGCCGGTCCTCGTCCCAGATCTCGATCTCGAGGCCCGTGCGGCCGGCGACCGCCGCCGCCTCCTCGGCGAACGACTCCGGATACATGTGGTCGGGCGACGCGTTGACCAGCCGGCGGGCGAGGTTCACGCCGTCGCCGAGGATCGCGCCGCGGGCCACCGTCGCGGCATCGGCCCCGACCCATTGCGTGACGCCGAACCGCGTCCGCTTCGGCTCGGCCCGGTACAGGTCCTGCCCCACCATGCCGACGGCGGCACCGGCCACGGCCTGCTCGAGCCACGCCGCGCTCCAGGAGGGCTCGGGGAGGAACGCCACGCGGCTCCGCGGCCGTCCGGCGAGGTGGCGGGCGGCGGTGGCGGCGGCCCGATACACCACGCCCGCATCGACCTCCTCACGGCGGCCGAGGCCGACCACGAGCACCTGCCCCGCGGCGAGACCGGCCGGGGCCAGGAGCGGCACGCACTCGGAGCGGCGACCGGCCAGCTCACCCGCGGCGGCCAGTCGCGCGAGCAGCCCGCCGGTGGCGGCATCGACGGCCGCAGCGGCCCCGTCACCGACGCCTCCCTCGGTGAGAAAGACGACCAGCGCGTCGGCCTCGAGGGTCGCAAGCTTGGGGGCGGAGATCGCTTCGATCATGCCGGCGGTGCCGGCGGGCAGGAACTCGCGGGTCATCCAAAAAACTCCTTCGGGTGAGGCCGTGTTGTACACCCCTCGCGCGCCATGCGGCAATCAATGCCCTGTTTGCGCAGCCATCGACCGCGAGGGGTTGCCCGTGCCAATCGAGCGAGCTGTGGAAGCGAGCGAAGCCAGGATGGCGAAGCGAAGCGGACACGCAGTGAACGGAGGCCTGGAGGGCCGGAGTGAACGTGAAGCGAGATGGCACGGGCAACCCCGAGCCGCGCTACGAACGCGTCAGCCGCGGGGCCAGCAGCGTCAGCAAAACCGGCAGCACGACCAGGTTGCCGGCCAGGCCGCCCAGGAGCGTGAGGCACGAGAGCCAGCCGAACGAGACGGTGGGCATGAAGCCGCTGGTGGTGAGCGCCAGGAATCCAACGGCCAGCGCGAGCGTGGAAAAAATCATCGCCCGACCCGCGGTGCGATGAGCCGTCTCCAGGGCCGAGGTCATGCCACCGTCGGCCAGGTGCTGACGGAAGCGGGTGATGTAGTGGATGGAACTGTCCACCGAGAGGCCGAGCGACACCGCGGCGATCATCGCGGTGCCCATGTTGATGCGGACGCCAGCCCAGCCGAGGAGCCCCAGCACCACGAAGATCGGCAGGCCGTTGGGGATCAGCGCGATGGCGCCGAGGAGCAGGCTGCGGAACGCGAGGGCCAGCAGGGCGAAGATCCCAGCGGCCGCGATCGCGAAGGTGAGCCACTGGTCGGCCAGCATCCGGTCCACGAGCTGGGCCAGGAGCACGAAGAACCCGGTGACCTCGGCCCCGCCGCCGGACGCGGCCTCCGTGCCGGGCGGGAACTCCTCGGCGGCGATCCGCCGCACGTCGGCGATCACGCGGCGTTTGGCCTCCGCCGGCTGTCGCTCCCGGGCCCGCAGCATCACCCGGAGCCAGTCGCTGCCGTCGGCCGGATCGCGGCCCAGCAGGGTGCCGGTCAGCTCGGGCAGTTGTTGCCGCATCGCGGCGATCGCCTGGGTGATGGCCCAACTGCCGAGCGTCGAGGCTTCGAGTTGCTCGAGCGGCACGGGCGAAACCGCCCCGATCACATCCGCCAGGCTCATCACCTTCGTGAGGGCCGGCTGGGCCGCGCCGTCGGCGTCGGGAAGCGTCACTTCCGTCCGCAGGCGAGCCTCGAAGCGTTGCAGCCTGCCGAGCATCGCCCCGTCGACGGGCCCCTGGAGCGGCACGAGCACGTCCCACACGCCCGCCCCGCCGAGCCGCGACTCGACCATCTCGTAGGAGGCCACCGTGGGGCTGTCGGGGCGGAAGTTGCGGGTGAAGTCGGTCTCCACCTCCAGCCAGACCAGGCCGACCATCGAGGCGATGACGGCGACCGACACGCCGGCGAGGATCGGGCCGGGGTGCCGCACGATCCGCTGCACGAGCCGATCGAGGGCCGCCTCCAGGGCCGACTCCCCCCAGGCCCGCCGCGGATCGGCGTCGAACCGGCCGGCGAGCGCCAGAAACGGAACGACCAGGCCGGCCGCCACGAGCACCAGCCCCGAGCCGATCGCGGTCATGACCCCGAAGTCGTGCACCGGGCCGACCTGGCTGGCGATCAGCGAGCCGAATCCGATCACGTCGGTGGCGATCGCGCCCGCGATCGGCCAGCAGAGCAGGGAGATCGCCTCGCGCAGGGCCGCGGGGGCGGCCAGGCCGAGATCCCGCTGGCGGCGGAACTCGACGATCACGTGGGTCACCGTCGCGATCGCGACCACGGTGATCATGGCCGAGAGC
>JBILOA010000508.1:0-2541 GCA_044374735.1 Pirellulales bacterium
CGGTTCATCCTCGCCCGCCTCGAGGCCAAGGGGCTCGCGCCCGCCCCCGAGGCTGACCGGCGCACGCTCGCCCGCCGGGCCGCCTTCGACGTGACGGGCCTGCCGCCCGATCCGGCCGCCGTCGAGGCCTTCGTGGCCGACACCCGGCCCGACGCCTACGAGCGGTATCTCGACAGCCTGTTCGCCAGCCCGGAATGGGGCGAGCACCGCGGCCGCCACTGGCTCGACTATGCCCGCTACGCCGACACCCACGGCATCCACTTCGACAACGAGCGGGAGATGTGGACCTTTCGGCAGTGGGTCGTCGAGGCCTTCAACAAGAACCTGCCCTTCGATCGGTTCACCGAACTGCAGCTCGCCGGCGACCTGGTCGACCTCGGCCCCGACGCTCCCACCGAAGCCGTTCTCGAGGCCCGGATCGGCAGCGGCTTCAACCGCTGCAACATGACGACCAATGAGGGCGGCATCATCGACGAGGAATACGTCGTGCTCTACGCCCGCGACCGGACGGAGACGACCGCCACGGTCTGGATGGGTCTGACGGTCGGCTGCGCCGTCTGCCACGACCACAAGTTCGACCCCGTCTCGGCGAAAGACTTCTACGCCCTCTCGGCCTTCTTCAACAACACGACGCAGGGGCCGCGCGACGGCAACGTCAAGAACACGCCGCCGATCCTCCCGGTGCCGCTGCCGGAAGACCGGGCCCGACTGGCCGAACTCGAGCGGGCCCTGCCCGAAGCGAAGCAGGCGGTCGCCGCGCGGCGGCAGGCGGCCCAAGCCGACTTCGAGGCCTTCCTTGCCAAGGCCACGCCCGCATCGGTCGCCGCCGCCCTGCCCACCGACACGCCGCTCGTCTCGCTGCCGCTGGCCGAGGGCGCGGGCTCGAAGACCCACGTCAGCCTGCTCGGCAAGCAGATGGACCTGCCGCTGTCCCCCAAGACCAGCTGGCAGGCCGGGCCCGCGGGCAAGCCGGCCGTCACGCTCGACGGCAAGGCCGCCGAGCTCGCCTCGGCCGGCGACTTCGAGCACGACCAGCCGTTCACGATCAGCTTCTGGATCCGGCCGCCGGCCAACGACTCGGCCTATGCGGTCGTGGCCCGGATGGACGACAAGGCGGAGTATCGCGGCTGGGATGCCTTCGTGCAGAGCCGTCGCGTGACCATGCACATGGTCCACGCCTGGCCCGACGATGCCTTCAAGGTCGTGGCCGAGGCGCAACTGCCGGCCGACGCCTGGACCAGGGTCACGCTCGCCTACGACGGCAGCGGCAAGGCCGAGGGCGTGAAGGTCTACTACGACGGCAAGCCCCAGAAGCTGGGGTTCGAGAACAACAAGTTCAAGCGAAACTCGATCAAGACAGCCGTGCCGCTTACGATCGGCAGCCGCACGCCCGGCAGCTCCGCCCATGGCGTCGGTCTGGCCGATCTCGTGATCCACGGCCGGGCCCTGTCGGAGGCGGAGGTGCGGGGCGTCTCGCTTGCCGCCACGCTCGCCGAGATCATCAAGCTGCCGCCGGCCGAGCGGGCCAAGGCCGCGGCCGGGCTCTACGACTGGTGGCTCGGCTCGCAGGACGAGGCCTTCGTCGCCGCCACCAAGGCCGCGACGGCGGTCGAATCGGAGATCGCTGCGATCCGCGGCCGGGGCACGATCGCCCACGTGATGGCCGAGAAGCCCCAGCCGCCCATGGCCCACATCCTCGACCGCGGCGAATACGACAAGCGGAAGGAGCAGGTCACGGCCGACACGCCCGCGGCCTTGCCGGCCTTCCCCGCCAACCTGCCCCGCAACCGCCTGGGCCTGGCCAAGTGGCTGCTCGCGGCCGAGCATCCGCTCACGGCCCGCGTCACGGTCAACCGCTTCTGGCAGGAGGTCTTCGGCACGGGCCTCGTCAAGACCGCCGGCGACTTCGGGATCACGGGCGACCTCCCCAGCCACCCCGAACTGCTCGACTGGCTGGCGGTCGATTTCCGGGAGAGCGGTTGGGACGTGAAGCGGCTCTTCAAGCAGATGCTCACGAGCGCGGCCTACCGGCAGGCCGCCATCACCACGCCCGAGAAGATCGCCGCCGACCGCGACAATCGGCTGCTCTCCCGCGGGCCCCGGTTCCGGATGGATGCCGAGATGATCCGCGACCAGGCGCTGGCGGCCAGCGGCCTGCTCGTGCGGAAGGTCGGCGGCCGGAGCGTGCGGCCCTATCAGCCCGAGGGGGTCTGGGAAGCCGTCGCGATGCCCGAGAGCAATACGAAGCGGTATGTGCCCGACACCGGGGAAAACCTCTACCGGCGGAGCATGTACTGGTTCTGGAAGCGGTCGGCCCCGCCGGCCTCGCTCGACATCTTCAACGCCCCGGCGCGGGAGATCTGCACGGTCAAGAGGGAGCGCACCAACACCCCGCTCCAGGCGCTCGTGACCTTGAACGACCCGCAGTTCGTGGAGGCCAACCGGGCCCTGGCCGATCTCGCCCTCGAGCAGCCCGGCGACGACCTCGCCCGGTTCGACTTCGTGGCCCGCCGTCTGCTCGCCCGGCCGCTTGAGGTCGAC
>JBILOA010000510.1:0-2539 GCA_044374735.1 Pirellulales bacterium
TGCGCGGGATCGCAAACACCGAGTCGGTCGTGTTGACCGTCACGCCGGTGGTGGCGTCGGTGAGGACGGCGTTTTGAGCGCCGGTCCAGTTGGCGTACGCGCCCAGGGTGCCGGCGCCGAGGTTGAGGGTCTTGGCCGCATTGGCCGTGATGCTGGCGGCGCCGACGCCGGGGCCGATGTTGAGCCGGCCGCCGTTCAGCGAGTAGGTGGCGGCGTTGTTGCGACCGCTGTCGAAGGCGATGCCGACCAGGTTCGCCGTGCCGCCCGTCTGCGTGAAGCTGACGGTGCCGTCCCAGCCCATGTACATCATCGCGGCCGGGGCGTTGAAGGTGCCGCCCGACATCGTCACGTTCGTGTTCGAGGCAAAGTGCGACCACATGATCGAGGCGAGTCTGGCGTCTGCCGTCGACGGATTCGTGTTGCCGGTCACGGTGAACGTGCCGCCGGTCAGGTTGATCGTGGACGCCGTGCTGCCGCCCTCACCCGTGCGGATCGCAACCAGAGCCTGGTTGCCGCCGGCAATGTTCAGCGTGCCGGTACCGACCAACGACTGGCCGGTCACCGTGGTCAGGCCTCCGGTTCCGAGCGACATCGTCGAACTGCCCGACAGCGAGAAGTTCAGCGCGGTGGCCGTGGCGCCGACCATGGAGAGCGAGCCGGCCGACGACGTGAGCGTGCCGCCGATGAGCGACGTGCCGCTGGGGATCGTGACGCTGCCGGCGCCCGACTTCGTGAACCCGCCCGTGAGCCGCATGCCGGTCGTGACCCGGGCGTCCCAGGCGGGGTTGCTGATCGTGACCGACGGGGCGACGAGCGTGCCGTTGGCGAGGGTGTCGCCCACGCCGCTGGCCGCCGCGATCGTGACCGCGCCCGTGCTCGTGGTGGTGCCGCCGCCGAGGTCGAGGCCGCCGCCCGTGGTCGCGATCGCACTGAACGTGTTGTTGCCGGTGAGGGCGAGCGTGCCGTTGCCCTGCTTGGTCAGGCCGATCACGCCGCCGCCGGTGCCGGTGTTCCCGGTGATCGGGGCCGACAGGGCGAGCGTGCCGGTCGAGAAGCCCTGGTCGAGGCCGAGCGTCGAGCCACCGAGCAGGCCGGTCGTGTTACCCGCGAGCAGGTTGCCCACGACGGTGTTGACCTGGGCCGAGGTGAGGTCGGCCACCGGCAGGACGAGCGTAGCGCCCGAACGGGCGGTCAGGTTGCCGGCCGTCCAGTTGGCGAGCGTGCCGCCGTAGAGCGAGCTCGAGTTGGGCGAGGCGAATCGCAGGGTGCCCTCGGCCACGACCGTCGGGCCGGTGTAGGTGTTGGCCCCGGCCAGGATGAGGGTGTTGGCTCCGGTCTTGACGAGGCCCAGGCCGCCGGCGGCGGTGTTGGTGATCGCGGGCACGTAGATCCGGTCGGCGGCGGTCGTGTCGAAGCCAAACGAACTGCCGGCAGCGAGGCCGCCGCTCGCGAGCATCGCGGCCACGACCGGGTCGCTGAACGAGTTGCCGACAGCGAGGGCGCCACCCGAGGCCACCGACCAGCGGCCGGCCGTCACGGAGCCGGGCAGCGAGGCGGGGGAGGCGACGGCGAGCGTACCGGCGGTGACGGCGGTGGTGCCGGTGTAGGTGTTGATGCCGGAGAGCCGCAGCAGGCCCGTGCCCGACTTCGTCAGGCCGCCGCCGGCCGAGGTCGGGTCGGCGACGAGGTTTTGGGCGATCGTGACGGTGAAGCCGCCGTCGTCGAGCCGGGCGCCACCGGAGCGGACGAAAGTGGCGAGGTTCGTCAGCAGGTTCGCGGTGTTGGTGCTGGCCCGGAGCGTGCCGCCGTCGAAGTTGACGATGTTGGTGCCGGTGCTCCCGCCCCTGGTGAGCGAACTGGTCGCGAGCGTGCCGCCCGTGAGCAGGTTGACCGTGCCGAGGGAGCCGGTGGCGGTGGCGCCGAGCGACACGATGTTGACGTTGGCCACGGCCGAGCCGGGGCCGCCGCCGATCGTGAGGATGCCGCGGGAGGCGCCGTTTTGGCCGATCCGCAGCGTGTCGAGCGACTGGTTGAAGGTGCCGCCGGAGATCACGAGCGACGCGGTGTAGGGCGTGGTGGAGGTGCCGTTGCCGATGTACGAGCCGTTCACGGCGTTGACGTTGACCACGCCGCCGGTCTGGGTGAAGAGCGAGTCGACGTTGTTGTTGCCGAGCACGAAGAACTGGCCCGGATTGATGTTGAAGGTGCCGCCCGCGACCGTGACCGGACCGCTGGAGTCGGAACCGACGTGGAAGAAGTTGCCGGCCAGGGCATAGTTGTTGCCGACCGTCAGCGTGCCGTTGCCCGTCTTCGTGAAGCCGCCGCCACCCGACCAGTTGCCGTTGAACAGGGTCAGCGAGTCGTCCGCGGCGACGTCGATCGTGCCGCCACCGGTGCCCAGGGTCAGCGTGCGGCTGGTGACGAGCCGGCCGGCGGAGGCGGTGTCGACCGCCAGCGTGCCGCCGCCGGAGAACTGCAGGCCGCCGGCCGTGCCGATGCCGATGTTGCTCGTGGCCGCGTCGCTGATGAGCCCCACCTG
>JBILOA010000042.1:0-8661 GCA_044374735.1 Pirellulales bacterium
TTGGCCAGGCTGAGATCATCGGGCGGCTCGACGATGCCGACGTTGAAGTAGGCCGCCCAGACCCGGTTGACGATCGCCCGGGTGAAGTAGGGATTCTCCTCGTCCCGCATCCAGTCCATCAGCACCTCGCGCGGATCGTCGAGCGCGTCGATGCGGTGCTCGTCGCCGCCGAGCACCGTGGCGGTGCGGCCGGCGACGAGTTTCTCGGGCTTCCGCGGCTTCTCCTTGCCCTTGGCCGGTCGGACGGGCGCGGGCTTGGCGGGGGCGACGACGAACGTCTCGCGGTAGGGCACGGTGCTCCCCTCCTTGAGCAGCGCCACCAGCGCCTTGTCCCGGTCGTTGCCCCGGAGCTTCGGGTCGACGCCGAGCTTCTCGACCATCGCCGTGATCTCGTCCTTCGTGGCCGGCATGTCGCCGTGCCGGACCCGGAGGAAGAAGTTCTGGAAGCGGGCGAAGTCGTCCTTCGTCCACTGGTCGAAGGGATGCTTGTGGCACTCGGCGCATTGGATCCGCACGCCGAGGAAGGTGTAGGCGAAGCCCAAGGCCCGCTCCTGCGGCGTCTGGAAGCCGCGGCGGCTCCAGAAGTACGGGAGGTAGGGCTGCTCGGCGAACGCCTTGGCGAAGTCGGCCTGCTGGTAGTCGCTCATCCGCTCGCAGTAGTCGGCATACGACTCGTCGTCGAGCCGGCTGCGGGCCAGCACGATGCCCTCCACGATCTCGTCGTAGGGCACGTTGGCCGCGATCCGGCTCCGCAGCCACTCGTACCAGGCCGCGGTGGCCACGGGGCGGTTGTCGGGGCCGTTGTTCTGGTTGCGATCGAGGTTGTTGCCCGTCCAGTCGCAGAACTTCGTGGCCCACCAGGCGGCGTAGCCGGGTGAGGCGAGCAGTTCGTCGATCTTCCGCTCCCGCTTGTCGGGCCGGGCGTCCGCCAGGAAGGCCTCCACCTCGGCGGCGGTCGGCAGCGTGCCGGTGAGGTCGAGCGAGACCCGCCGGAGAAACTCGGCGTCGGTGCAGAGGTCGCTCGGCACGATGCCGAGCTTCCGCAGCTTGCCCACCACGAGCTCGTCGATCCGCGTCGGCGTGGGCACGGCGGGGTAGCGGCTGCCGAGCCGGTCGGAGACGGGATGGAGCACGGGCACGGGCACGACACCGTTGTCGTAGAAGGCCACGACGTGCGTGTCGCCCGGGCCGGCGGAGGTCACGAGGCCCGTCTCGTCGATCATGGCCACCTGGTCGTCGTTCGACTGGAAGCGGCACAGCGGCGTGACGTCCTCGCGGGTGCCGTCGCTCCAGACGGCGACGGCCTTGAGCCGCCAGGTCTCGCCCGGCTTGGTCGCGAGGATCTCCCGCGGCTCCACCTCGAGCCGCTCGAACGCGGCGTCGTCGGCTGCGGCTGGCTCCGCCCCCTGCGCGATCCACTCGAGCAGCACGCGATGCTGCCACGAGCCCCGTTCGAACCGCTGGCCGCCCTCATGGGGCTCTTCTTCCAGCGGCTTCGTGAGGATCAGGCTCGTGGCGGGCTCGGCCGGGTTCGTGCGCGGCTCGTCGCCACCCATCAGGTTGGCATGGTCCGCCTGGAAGTCGTAGCCGAACAGCGACAGCATGAAGCCCCCCTGCCCCTGGAACGAGCCATGGCAGGCGCGGCCGTTGCAGCCCAGGCGACCGAGCAGCGGCACCACGTGCCGACGGAAGTCGGGCTTCTCGGTCACCGCCGCGACGAATCGCTCGTCGATCGGCGGCACGATCTCGGCGGCGGGCACCTGGAGCGCGGCCGGGAGAATCGCGAGCAGCGTCACGAACCAGGACGTCGGGCGCATGGGTGGAGTCTCCTCGGGGCTCTTCAGAGCGAGGCGGGTTCGGGTTTCGGGGAGCGGGGCTTCGGTCGGGGCGTGGGCTTGGCGGCCTTGGCCCGCACCGCCTCGAACTCCGCCGCGACCGCCGCTTCGGGGTCGCGGTCGAAGGCCTCGAGCTGGGCGGAGATCTTCTCGAGGCGGGCGGTGATCCGCTCCTGCTCCGCCCGCAGGGGTGCGAGCCTGGCCTCGGCCCGCTGGCGGACGAGCTGCCGCAGTTCCTGCTCCGACTCGGCGGAGGGATTCGTCGCCAGTCGCGCGAGCACCAGCCGGATCCGCGACGAGAGTTTCCACTCGGCGAGCGCCGCCTCGTGCCGCTCCGGATGCCGGTCGCGGAGCTTGGCGAGCCGCTCCCGCGTGCGGTCGAGATCGGCCACGGCGGCGGCGAACTCGGCCGGCGCATCCTCTCGCAGTCGCTCGAGCAGCGGCACCAGTTCGGGGTGATGGGCGACGGCGAAGGCGACCGCCGCGGCCGTCGGATCGGCGGCGGCCTGGCCCTGCTCCGCGGCTCGGACGGGAGCCGCCGACGTCGAGGTGGCGATCGGCTCGGCCGCCATGACCAGGCCGGAAAACGCCACCAGCCCGAGGGCGCAACCAGCCGCGACGGCCGACAGGACTCGGCACACGGTTCGACTCATCGGATCAGTTCTCCTGCACGCCGGGATCGAGTGCCGGGGCCGCGTCGAGGCCCACCGCGGCGAACATCCAATCCGGCACGCTGTCGACGTCGACGGTCTCGTCCTCGGTGAGCGGCTCCTCCTCGGCCCAGACAGGCTCGTCGGCCTGCCGCCAGAGCCGCACGACTTCCCGCGGGCCACCGTCCGGTGTTCCGAGGCGGGGCGCGAGGGCCGGCCAGCAGGCGACCACGGCCAGGGCGGCGGCCAGGCCGCCGAGCGCGATGGCAACCGCGAGCCGACGACCGGAGCGGGCCGCCGTGGGCCGCACGGAGGCGGCCGGAGCCGCCCGCAGGGCCGCAAGCATCCGGCTCGAGCGGGCGATGGCGGCGGCCAGTTCGTCGTCGGCGGCGAGCCGGTCCAGGATCGCCTGCTCGTCGGCGGCCGAGAGTTCACCGAGCACGAACCGGTCGGCCAGCCAGTCCAGTTCGGACGGAGCGTCATCGCCGGCGGCTTCGATCCGCTGGTGGTCGGTCATGTCAGCGATCCTCTCCGAGGGCGCGCCTGAGTTTTTCGAGCGCCAGCCGCATCCGCGTGAGCACGGTTCCCAGGGGCAGCCCCTGCTCGGCCGCGATCACCGCGAACGATTTCCCCTGATCGATCCGCGCCTCGACCACCCGCCGCTGTTCGGGCGGAAGCTCCGCCAACGCCCGCCGCACGACCGCCCGCTCCTCGCCGCGGATCGCCTCTTCCCAGGGCACCGGCCCGGCCGTGGCCGGTGACGTGGCGCCGCCCAGCCAGCGGGCGTGGGTCGCGGCGCGGCGTTTCCAGAGTCGCAGCTCGTTGTGGGCCACCTTGAACAGCCAGCCCCGTATGCTCTCCGGCCGCGCGGCTTGGCCCGCCTCGACGAGCCGGCCGAAGGTGGCCTGGAGCAGTTCCTCGGCCAACTCGGCATCGCCGGTGGTGGCCATCAGGAATCGGCGGACATCGGTGTGCCATCGTTCGTAGATCGCGTGGACATGGTCGGCGTCGAGCCGCGGCCGGTCCGAAGCGGGGCGATCAGGATCTCCGCCACCCGATTCGGTCACCGCCGGCTCCTTCCTCATCCGGCGCCTCGACCCAGAACGATGCGCGGGGAACCCCATTTATTCTCCCCGGCCCTTCCGAGCCCGCCAGATGTCCGCCCGGGCCGCAGGAACCACGGTTCCGCCCGGGAAAAACCCGGCTGGCCCGGGAAGGCCCGCCGCGGCACAATCCCGCCCCCCCGGTTCGCTCCCAGGCCGCGCTCCCCGGACCCTTCCGCCCCATGGCCGCTCCCCCCGAACCCCGTCTCGGCATCGCCGCGATCGCGATCCACGAGCCGGCCTGGCGGCTCGACAACGCCTGGTTCGGCGACACGATGCCGCGGAAGTTCGCCCACCACACCGGCATCGAGTCGCGGGGCATCTCGCCCGTCGACGAGGTCACGATGGGGCTGGCGGCCGTCCGCACGCTCCAGAAGCAGACCGGCTGCTCGCTGGCCGACTGCCGCGGGATCATGTTCGTCTCGCCGTCCTTCCTTCCGCCCTCGGTCGCCCTGCGGCATCTCGACCCCGCGGGCGCCGCGGCCGAACGGCCGAGTGCCGCCGCCCGCCTGCTCGTGGCCAGGCTGGGCCTGCCGGGCTGCCGGGCCGTGGGCATCAACTGGTTCTGCTGCGGCTACAGCCGGGCCCTCGCGCTCGTGCAGCGGCGCTGGGCGCCCCGTCTGGCCTTGCGGCGCAACGAGTACGTGCTGGTGGTGGTCGCGACGCGGATCAGCCGGATCACCGACTACGGCTGCGGCCAGACCGCGGGACTGTTCGGCGACATGGCCTCGGCCACGCTCGTGACCACGATGGCCAACCGCCGTCATCCGGTGCATTTCGAGATCGTCCATGCCGCGGCCGAGAAGCAGCCGGCCGATCGCCCCGCCTTCGACTTTCAGATCCGCCACAACGTGCCGCTGCCCGCCGCCCGGGGCGGTCGCGACCAGGCGGCCGAACGGATCGTCTACGCGCTCGACGGGATGGCGATCGCCGAACTCGCCCCGCGGGCGATGGCGGCCGCCACGGCCTCGTCGCTGGCCGCGGCGCAGCTCACGCCCGCCGACGTCGACTTCGTGGTGCCCCACCAGGCCGGCACGGGCATCGTGCGGTTCACGGGCATGCAGCTCGACTCGCTCGGCGTGCACGGCGAACTGGTCAACGGGCTCGTGGCCCACACGGGCAACGTGAGCGCCTGCTCGGTGCCGCACGCCCTCGCCCACACCTGGCCGCGGCTTCGGGGCGTCGTCGCCTGTCCGACGGCCGCGGTCGGCAGTCCGGGGCGGCCGGAGGTGCTGCAGGGCTGCGTGCTCCTGCGGGCGACGCCGCACCACGCGCGACAGCCCGGCGTCGCGGCCTGACCGCGGCCGGCGCTCGTGAGCGTCGGCACGGGTGTCGGCCGACGCGGGGTCGGGATGCAGCGGCCGCACGGCCCGTGTGCCAGCTCGTTGCCTGCCGGCGGCGCCGACTCCTATGCTGCGACCGGTTTTGGGTCCGCCCCCTGTGTCATGGTTCACCCACGAGGCTTTTCCGATGCGACCGACCCATGCCTGTTCCCGTCTCGCGGTCATCGTCGGTGCGCTCGCGCTCGTGACGGCCGCCCGCGGAGACTGGCCGGAGTTTCGCGGTCCGGCCGGCGACGGCCTCGCCACGGGTCCGCTGCCGCGGCAGTGGAGCGACACCGAGAACGTCGCCTGGAAAACGCCGGTCGCGGGCCTCGGCTGGTCGTCGCCCGTGGTCCACTCGGGCCGCGTCTACCTCACCACCGCGACGGAGACCGAGGGTGACGGCCGCTCCCTGCGACTGGTCTGCCTCGACGCCACCACCGGGGCCGGGATCTGGGACCGGGAACTGTTCGTCCAGGCCGGCCCGGTCAAGATCCATCCAAAGAACAGTCACGCCAGCCCGACGCCGCTGGTGGCCGGCGACCGGATCGTGGCCCACTTCGGGCCCCACGGCACCGCGTGCGTTTCACCCGCCGGCGACGTGCTCTGGAAGCGCACGCTCGCCTACGCGCCGACGCACGGCAACGGCGGCTCGCCGGCGCTGGCGGGCGACGTGCTCGTGATCTGCTGCGACGGGGCCGACGAGCAGTACGTCGTCGGCCTCGATCTGGCCACGGGCGAGGTGCGCTGGCGGACCGATCGCGACACCGACCCCGTCAAGGGCTTCTCCTTCGCGACGCCCCTGGTCACGCGCGTCGCCGGCGCGGCGCAGGCGATCTGCCCGGGCAGCGACGCGGTGTTCGCCTACGATCCCGCGACCGGCCAGGAGTTGTGGCGAGTGGACTATCCCGGCGGCTACTCGGTGATCCCGCGGCCGGTGCACGCAGCGGGCCTGGTGTTCGTCGGCTCGGGATACGACAAGCCGGTGCTGTACGCGATCGATCCCACGGGCCGCGGCAACGTGACCGCCACCCACGTCCGCTGGAAGCTCGATCGCGGTGCGCCGCACACGCCGTCGGTGGTCGTCGTGGGCGAGGAGCTGTTTTGCGTGTCGGACAACGGCGTGGCGACCTGCCTCGACGCCCGCACCGGCGAGGAACGCTGGCGGGAGCGGCTGGGGGGCAACTTCTCGGCGTCGCCCCTGCATGCCGACGGGATCGTCTACTTCCAGAACGAGGCGGGCGAGGCGATCCTCGTGAAGGCCGCGCCGACGTTCGAGGAGGTGGCCCGCAACCGGATCGGCGCGGGCGAGCGGACCTTTGCCTCCTACGCCGTGGACGGCCCGGCGGTGCTGCTGCGGACGGAATCGGCCCTGTATCGCATCGGCGCGGCGCGGTGAGCCGCCGCGGTCGACGCCGGACGGGCTGAGGTACGATTCGCTCCATGCGGACCGACGCCCAGCACCTCCACCGACCGGACGTCGCCACGTCGCTGGCCGATCTGGCCCGCCGGCTCGAGGGCGAACTCCGCGCCGACGCCGTCGCGCGGGCGATCTACTCGACCGACGCCTCGGAGTATCAGGAGCGGCCGCTGGCGGTGGCGTTGCCGCGGACCGAGGCCGATGTTCGCGAGCTCGTCCGCTTCGCCGCGGCCCACCGCGTGCCGCTCGTGCCCCGGGCCGCGGGCACGTCGCTCGCCGGGCAGGTGGTGGGGGGCGGGATCATCGTCGACGCCGGGCGGCACCTGAAGGGAATCGTGTCGCTCGACACCGCCGCGCGACGCGTCCGCGTGCAGCCGGGCGTGGTCCGCAACGACCTGAACCGGTTCCTCGCGCCGCACGGCCTGTTCTTCGCGCCCGAGACCTCGACGGCCAACTGGGCGATGGTCGGCGGCATGGTGGGGAACAATTCCTGTGGCTCGAACTCGATCGCCTGGGGCACGACGCGGGACCATCTCGTGAGGGTCCGCGGGTTTCTCGCCGACGGCAGCGAGGCCAGCTTCGGGCCGCTCGCGCCGAGCGAGTTTGCGGCGAAGTGTGCGGGGCCCGACTCGCTCGAGACCCGGCTCTACCGGCTGGCGAAGGACATGCTCGGCGACCCCGCCACGCGGGCGACGATCCGCGCGGCGTTTCCCCGACCCGAAGTGACCCGCCGCAACACGGGCTACGCGCTCGACGCCCTGATGGATGCGGTGGCCCTCGATCCCGCGAGCGAGCGGCCCTTCAACTTCTCCACGCTCCTGGCCGGTTCCGAGGGCACGCTCTGCTTCGGCGTGGAGTACGAACTGAACCTGATCCCGCTCCCGCCGCCGGGAGCGCTGCTCTGCGTCCACTGCGGCAGCGTGGACGAGGCGCTGCGGGCCACGCTCGTCGTGATGCGGCCCGACCGTGATCCGGCCGCGCGGGCCACCGCCTGCGAACTGATCGACGACAAGATCCTCGCCTGCACGAAGGACAACCTCGAGCAGGCGCGGAACCGCTCGTTCGTCGTCGGCGATCCCGGCGCCGTGCTCGTGGTCGAGATGCAGGACGCCGACGCGGCGGTGCTGGCCGCGCGGCTCCGCGGCCTCGAGGCGGAGCTGCGTCGGGCCGGCCTCGGCTATGCCTATCCGCTGCTGACCGGCGCGGAAGCCCAACAAGTCTGGGAGCTGCGGCGGGCCGGGCAGGGGCTGATCAACAACCTGCCCGGCGACAACAAGCCCCGCGAGATCGTCGAAGACACGGCCGTGGCCGTCGCCGATCTCCCGGCCTACATCGCGGAGTTCGACCGCTTGCTCGCGGAGAAGTACGGCATCGACTGCGTGCACTACGCCCACGCCGGCGCGGGCGAACTGCACCTCCGCCCGCTGTTCGACCTCCGTTCACCGGCGGGGCTCGCGATGTTCCGGTCGGTGGCCACCGACGTGGCCGCGCTCGTGAAGAAGTATCGCGGCAGTCTCTCCGGCGAGCATGGCGACGGCCGGCTGCGGGGCGAGTTCGTCCGCACGATGGTGGGCGACGAGTGCTACGAGCTGTTTCGCCAGGTGAAGCGGGCCTTCGATCCCGCGGGGATCTTCAATCCGGGCAAGATCGTCGACGCCCCGCCGATGGACACGCAGTTGCGGATCCTGGCGGGCGAGGTTGAGCCGCGGCACGAGACACTGTTTCGCTTCGCCGAGGCCGGCGGCATCCTCCGGGCGGCGGAAAAGTGCACGGGCGTGGGGCAGTGCCGCAAACCCGCGGCGGCCGGCGGCACGATGTGCCCGAGCTACATGGCGACGCTCGACGAGGAGCACACGACCAGGGCCAGGGCCAACGTGCTCCGCCAGGCGCTCGCCTATCCGGCGGCGGCCGACCCCTGGACGCGGCCGGAGCTCGCGGCCGTGATGGATCTCTGCCTCTCCTGCAAGGCCTGCAAGAGCGAGTGCCCCTCGAACGTCGATATGGCCCGGCTCAAGGCCGAGTGGGAGCAGCACCGCCACGATTCCCACGGCGTGCCCTGGCGGAGCCGACTGGTGGCGGGCTCGGCGGCGATGCTCCGGCGGGCGGCGATCGCCCCCTGGGCGTACAACCTGGCCGTGACGGCGCCGGGCATTTCAGCCGTGGTGAAGCACACGCTCGGCTTCGCTCAGGCGCGGTCGCTGCCGCGGCTCCCGGGCACGACGCTCCGCGGCTGGTGGCGGCGGCGGGGCGGCAACGCCGGCTCGGGCCGGCTCGGCCGCGTCCACTTCTTCGCCGACGAGTTCACCGACACGCTCGACGCCGGGATCGGCA
>JBILOA010000512.1:0-2533 GCA_044374735.1 Pirellulales bacterium
TGCGATCAGACGAATCCAAACCGGATTGTCTGCGCCGCATCGTTGGACTGCTCGGGGTTGCCGGTACCCCGGAGCCGGCGTTGCTGGCCGAGCGCAGCCAGGATGGCGAAGCGAGGGCAGCATCGAGCGAGCGGAGGCCAGGATGGCCGCAGCGAGCGTCCGGGCGACGGGGACCGGCAGCCCCGAGCCTGCGTCACCCACGGCGAAGGGAACGTCCGGCGAGAGGGCATGGGCGACCCCGAGCCTGGGTCACCGTTCGTCGCCGCTCAGCGGATCGTGCTCGTGCCGGAGGCTTCGGCGCGGCTGGCCATCTCGGCGTAGTTCCGTGACTGCTCTTCGTCGCCCTGCTCGGCGTGCATCGTGGCCAGGTTGCCGTAGGCCACGGCCAGAGCCCGCTCCTCGAGCTGTCCCTCGTCCACGGCCGTGACCATCAGGTCCACGCCTTGGCGGCTGAGTTCCAGGGCGTCTTCCCGGCGCTCGACCTGCCAGTAGGAGATCGCCATGCTGACGTACGACTCGCCCAGCCGGCCGAGTTCGCCGTCGCGGGCGAAGCGTTCGTTGCCCACCCAGAGCGGCAGGGCCCGGTCGAACCAGGTCACGGCGGTGGCATGATCGCCCCGCTGAAGGCTGTGCAGGATGCCGATCCGGAACATCAGGTCGCCGAGATCCTTCTGCTCGCGGTCCGTGAGCTCGCGCTGTTCGCTGCCCCGCTCCAGGTAGGCGGCGGTGAGGGTGGCGTTGTCGAGCATGTCGGAGGCATCGCCCCGGATCTGGGCGGCGGTGATGGCATCGGAGAGGCCTTCGCCGACGTCCCAGTCGATCTGCCGCCGGCGCCAGGGATCGGCCACCGTGTCGCCCATCCGGTCGCGGAGCTCGAGCATCCGCTTGACCCAGGGCAGCGGCTCGATCGATTCGGTGGAGCCGGCCGCCACGGCCAGCGCCCCGCGGCAGAGCTGGAGCTCGAGCACCTGACGCTTCGACTCGTCACCGGAGAACTCCTTCACCAGGGTCTCGCTGCGGACGATCCACTTGGGAATGACGCGGCTCTTCTGCTGCCAGGTGCCTTCCGCGATCGCCAGAGCGGTTCCCAGATGGGCATCCAGGAGAATCTCGCGGACGGGGCCCTCGAACCGCGAGTTCGGCTTGGCCAGGAGCGGAGCGGCGAACTTGATGGCCGCGGTGAAGTGCTCGACGGCGGCGCGGTGGTCGGGAGCCTTGCCCGCCAGGGCCACGCGGCCGAGCAGCCGGGAAGCCTGGGCCGCGATCAGCGGCTGCTGCTCCGGACCGGCCTGCACGCGCTCGATGATCGTGCGGGCCTCCGCGGGGCGATCGAGCGCCAGCAGCACGGAGGCGTGCCGGAGTCGGACCAAGGGGGAGTCGGGGTCGAGCCGGGCCAGTGCCTCGGCGTGGGCGAGTGCTTCCGTCCAGCGGCCCTGGCTGCTGGACATTGCCAGCAGCATGCGGTGCGCCCGGACGTGATCCGGGTCGATCTGGAGGGCGTACTGGAGGTCGGCCAGGGCATACGCCGAGCAGGAGTCGAGCTCCTCTTCGGCCCGCAGCACGAAGGCATCGGGGTCGAGTGGCTCGATCAGGATCGCCGTGGCCTGGCGGGTGCCGGGCTCGAGGCTGAGGATCACGCCGCGCTCGGGGTAGACCTCGCCGATGACGTCGTTCTGCTGGTCGCTGATGTCGACGGTCCGCAGGTCGGCAATCTCGAGCTGGCGGGCGAGATCCGCGACGGCCATCGGCTCGGCGAGCTTGATCCGGATCGTGGCGACGGTGTCGCCCTGGAAGCTCGCTTCCACGCGATCGAACGGGGCGATCTTCCACGTGGCCACGCCCTCGGCGTCGCCTTCCACGACCGGCTCTCGGGGCCCCCAGGTGGCGTCGAGTTCGGCCCGCGTCGTCTTGCCGGGGAGGGCGCCGCGGAAACTGGCCGGATCGATCGAGAGCGTCGGCATCTCGTCGGGCGTGACGGCGACCGGGGCGTTGACCGTCGGCTTCGCGGGCTCCGCAGCGGGCGGGGCCGCCTCGGCCGGGGCGTCACTCTGGCCCGCGTCGGCCTGCGGGGTGACCGTGATCGGCTTGGGGAGCGAGGCAACCCGCTCGGAGATCCAGCGACGGAATCCGCTTGTGGCCGCGGCGGGCTTCGGGGCTGCCTGGGTGGTTGCGGTCGGGGTGACCGCCGCGGCCTGGGGGACCCCCGCGGCTTGGGTGACCGTCGCCGCCGTCGGGGACGGGGGGCGAGGATCGTTCCAGTCAGCGACCTGACGAACCCGCGGTGCTGCGGTCTCGGCGGCGCCGGATGAGACCACGACAGCCGCGGCGCCGTCGGTCGCGGTTTCCTGCGGTTGGGCGGCCGGGGTGTCGTCACGAAGCGACTGCAGCCAGCCAGGAAGTTGCAGGGTGGCAGGGGCGTTGGCCTGTTCCCGGTCTGCGGCCTGGAGGCGACCGGCGATCATGATCGCCAGGAAGAGCGGCAGGAAGGGGCGCGACATCAAGTACCGCAGCGTGGCCACGAGGCATCTCCTTG
>JBILOA010000511.1:0-2533 GCA_044374735.1 Pirellulales bacterium
GCCCGGCCCGACGACGTCGAGCAGCTCGGCCGGATCGAGAAGCTCCGCGACTCGTGCGCGACGGGCCGCATGCCGAGCCTCGACGACGTGCTCGGCCTGACGGTGGCCGAACACGGCACGATCGCCAACTATGCCTCCAGTTGGGCGGCCGTGGCGCTGCTCGCGAACCATCCGACCTACGCCCGCGGCTTCGCAACCCTCGAGCGCGGCCCGCTCGGCCGTGACTTCAACGACCGGCTCGCCACGCTGCCGGGCTGGGATCCGGCCCGGGCGGCCCGCGACTATGCCGCCTTCACCTCCGAGATCGACTACGGCTGGGACTTTCCCCGCCTGACCATCGACTGGTCACCCGGCACGCCGCTCGCCGGACCGGTCACGATCCCGGTCGACGCCTCGCGCGGCTGGCAGAACGCGGGCGTCGCGGCCGCCGCGGGCCGTCGCTACGCGTTCACCGCCACCGGCCGCGTCGGCCTGGGAACGGCGACCGACGCGGCCACGGGTGGCGTCGTGCCGCTCGAGAGCGAGGCCGACGGCATCTCGCTCGCGTGGTACCGCGGGCGACCGACCGGCCGGCTCCTCTTCTCGCAATGGGTGCCACGGCCCACGGACGGCGGGCCGTCGCGATTCGAGGTGCTCGCCAGCGGCGCCACCGGGGAACTGACCGCCGTCAGCGACGGACCGCTCTTCCTCCGCCTCAACGGGCCGCCCGGCAGCCTGGCCGCACGCGACGGTACGATTTCGGTCTCGGTAACGCCGCTGCGCTGACCGAGGCCGATTCCCCGCCCGAGGCTCTCGATGTCGTCTCCGATCCGCACGGCCGTCGCGGCCGCCCTGCTCTGCGTTGCCGCGGCTGCCGCCGCCGACCAGGCCGCGCCGCCAGCCGCCCAGCCGCCCTCCTTCGGCGGCCGCTATCCACACCTCGCCGTCTCCAACGCGCAGGGTGAATGCGGCATCGGCGCGGTCGTGCCCTGGGCCGGCAAGCTCTGGTTCATCACCTACGGGCCGCACCTGCCGCTGGGCAGTGACGACGGCCTGTACGAAGTGGACGATTCACTCGCGCTCACGCGGCGGCCGGAGAGCGTGGGCGGCACGCCGGCGGCGCGGCTCGTCCACCGCGAGACCGAAACGCTCGCCCTCGGGCCCTACCTGATCGACAAGACCGGGGCGGTGCATGCCGTCCCGCCGGCCGAGATGGAGGGCCGGCTCACGGCCCACGCGCGGAGCCTCTCCGAGCCCGACCGCAAGCTCCTCGTCTACGACATGGAGGGGCTGCTCTACGAACTCGACCTCGAGTCGCGGAAGGCCAAGCGGCTCTTCGCTCGGGCCGTCCCCGGGTGGCACGGCAAGGGTGGCTATTCCGGGCAGGGCGTGCTCGTGGTTGCCAACAACGGCGAGCATGCCTCCGGCACGGTCGACAAGTTCAAACCCTTCGACTACGCGGTGCCCAACACCCGCGCGAACCCGGACGAGGCCGGCGCGCTGGCCGAGTGGGACGGCAGCCAATGGAAGCTCATCCGCCGCCGGCAGTTCACCGACGTCACCGGTCCCGGCGGGATCCTGGGGCCCCCGTCGCCCGATGCCCCGCTCTGGGCGCTCGGCTGGGATGAAAAGAGCGTCCTGCTCCTGGTTCGCAGCGCCGCCGACGCCGCGGCCGGCCGCGATCCCTGGCACACCTTCCGCCTGCCCATCGCCTGCGCGAGCTACACCGGCGACCATGGCTGGCACACCGAGTGGCCCCGGATCCGGGAGGTGGTGCCCGCCGCCGGAGACCGTCCCGCGCGGTTCATCCTCACGATGCACGGCGGCTGGTACGAGTTGCCGGCCGGCTTTTCGGCGGAAAACCCCACCGGCCTGCGGCCGATCTGCTCCCACCTCAAGATCACCGGCGACGTGGCCCCCTGGCAGGTGGCCGGCCGCGAGATGATCGTCTTCGGCTGCGACGACACGGCCAAGTCGGGCTTCATGACCGCCCTGCAGAACACCCGCAACGATCTCAACGGCCGCTCCAACTCGAATCTCTGGTTCACCACCTGGGAAGGCCTGCGCGCGCTCGGCGAGCCGGCCGGCACGGCCTATGCCTGGCGGCGGGAGAGCGTGAAGGCCGGGGTGCCGAGCGACCCGCTCCTGCTCGCGGGCTATGCGACGCGGGTCGTCCACCTTGCCCACGGCGGCGACCAGGCCGCCTCGTTCACGCTCTCGGCCGGCTCCGGCGACACATGGCACGAGCTGGCGAAGGTCTCCGTGCCCCCGGGCGCCTCGGCGTTCGAGATCCTGCCGACGGACGTGGCCGGCGACTGGGTGCGGGTGACCGTCGACCGTGACCTGCCGCGGGCCACGGCGGTGTTCCGCTTCGGCCGTCGCGGCGGGCAGGTGGCCGACGCCGGCCTGTTCGCGGCGCTCGCCGACGCCGCGAGCTACGAGCCCTGGACCGCCGCGGTGGTCCGGAGCGGGGCTGGCGAAAGCCTGCCGCTCGACGTCTTGGCCACGCCCGTCGCGGGGGGCGTCGCGGAGAAATCGCAACCGTGGCGGATCG
>JBILOA010000513.1:0-2532 GCA_044374735.1 Pirellulales bacterium
CGTCGCAGAGATCCTCGCCCGGCTCGGCGGGCGGGCGAGCCCGCAGCTCGCCGTCGGGCTGATCGCGGCCCTCGGCACGTCGTCGGCCGCCGAGGCCCCGGCCGGCATCCTCGACCGCCTGCCCGGCCTCACGCCCCAGGTCCGTGACGCCGCCGTCCGCACGATCCTCGCGAACCGCGAATGGGCCAAAATGCTCGTCGAGCGGCTGGAAAAAGGGAGCGTGCGGCTCGGCGACATCCCGATCGCCGAACGCACGAAGCTCACCGATCACCCCGACCGGAAGGTCCGCGACCGCGCCAAAAAAATCCTCGCCTCCGGCGGCGGGCTACCGAGCCCCGACCGGCAGAAGGTGATCGACGAGATCCTGCCGGTCGTCCGGGCCGGCGGTGATGCCGGCCGCGGCAAGGTCGTCTTCAAGGAACAGTGCGGCAAGTGCCACATGCACTCCGGGGAAGGGGGCAAGGTGGGCCCCGAGCTCACCGGCATGGCCGTGCATCCGGCCCACGAGCTCCTGATCCACATCCTCGACCCCAACCGCTCGGTGGAGGGCAACTACCGGGCCTACACGGTCGTGACCGACGACGGCCGGGTGACGACCGGCCTGCTCGCGGCCGAGAGCAAGACGGCGATCGAGATCGTCGACGCCGAGGGCAAGCGGGTGGCGATCCAGCGGGAGGAGATCGACGAGTTCAACCCCTCGCCCAACTCGCTGATGCCGGTCGGCTTCGAGAAGCAGATCAAGCCCGAGGCCTTCGCCGACCTGCTGGCGTTCCTCACCAAGCGAGGCAAGTTCGTGCCGCTCGCGCTCGAGAAGGTGGCTACGGCCGTGAGCACGAACGGCATGTTCTACGACCCCGACAACGCCGGCGAGCGGCTGGTCTTCTCCGACTGGGGTCCCCAACAGTTCAAGGGTGTGCCTTTTTCGCTCGTCGATCCGCAGGGCCAATCCGTCCCCAACGTGGTGATGCTGAACGGGCCCGCGGGCTACCTGCCGCCGAAGATGCCCAAGAGCGTGGCGCTCACCCTGGGGTCGCCGATCCGGGCTCTGCACCTCCTCGGCGGTGTCGGCGGCTGGTCGTTCCCCGCGAGCGGGAAAGGTTCGACCTCGATGATCGTCAGGCTCGTCTACGCCGACGGCACGACGGAGGATCATCCCCTCGTCAACGGCGTCCACATGGCCGACTACATCCGCCGGGTGGACGTTCCCGAAAGCGATTTCGCCTTCGATCTCGACGGCCGGCAGGTCCGCTACCTCCGGATCCAGCCGAAGCGATCCGAGCCCGTCGCCTCGGTCGAGCTCGTGAAGGGTCCGGACGGCACGGCCCCGATCGTCGTCGCGATCACTGCCGAGATGCCGTAGCCGTCGTCGTCGGCCGGCCCGCGAAGGTCGCAACTCGCCTACACGGGCCGCGGGATGGGACTCACGACCACGCGGGTGGCCAAGGGGGCCGTGAAGGTCGGCGTGACGCGGTTGCCCGCGACATCGAGGATCGAGCCGCCGGCGAGCGCGAGCCGGCCGACGAGCGTGATGCCCCGGGGAGCCGAGTCGCCGGGCTGCACGACGTAGCGGAACACGAGCGTACTCGTGCCCGAGCCCGAGACGTAGGTGGCCTGGCGGGCGCGGTTGCCGATCGTCAGCGTGAGGGCGGGCGTGCCCGTGACGTTCACCTGTTCCGACATCGTCGCGGTGAAGGTGAGCACGTCGCCGGGGCGATAGGTGCCGCGGGCGGGGATGGCGAGCGCTCGCAGCAGCGGCGCCAGGTTGTCGATGCGGATGCCGCCGACTGCCACGGACGGCAGGGCGACGGAGAGCCGGCGGCCCTGGGCGTCGCGGAGAGACGAGCCGGCTGGCAAGGCGATCGCGGGGCGGGCCAGGGCGATGCCATCGGAGTCGTTGTGGACGGCCTGCGGCACGTAGCGGAAGGTGAGCCGGTTGGTGCCGAGGCCACCCACGAGCGTGGCGTTCACGCGGGCAACGCCGACGACCAGCGGAATCGTGGCCGCCCCCGCGCCGACCCGTGTCACCGGCTGGGTGAGCACGGCCGTGAAATCGATCGGCTGGCCGGCCCGGAAGGAACCGCCGACCGGGGCGACCACGTGGTCCACGATCGGGGCTTCGTCGACGTCCGTGACGGTGATCGTAAAGGGCCGCTCGGTCGAACGGCCGCCTGAGTCGGTGGAGCGGACGCGGACCGAGGAGGACGAACGCCGCTCGAAGTTCGGCTGCACCGCGACCCGCAGCTCGTTGCCGTCGATCGTGAAAGACCAGTTGCCGTCATCGCCCGCACCGGAAACGAGCGCGTAGGTGAACGTCTCGCCCGGGTCGACGTCGCTCGTGGACAGCGTGCCGACGACGGTATTCCAGGGAACGTTCTCGGGAACCGTCGTGGTCGCGAGGTCGACGTTCGTGGGCGCCTCGTTGACGTCGGTGATCGCGAGCGTGAAGCCCGCCGTCACGGGCGTGCTGCCGGCGAGCGAGGGGTCGGCGACGCTGACCGTGACGGCGTAGGAGGCCTTGGCCTCGAAGTCGAG
>JBILOA010000043.1:0-8637 GCA_044374735.1 Pirellulales bacterium
GGGGGCCCGCGAGGCGGCCCGACGGATGGCCTGCTCGTCGAACCTGCGGCAGCTGGCCCTGGCGACGCTCGTCTACGAGAGCACCAACCGCCGGCTGCCGCCGAGCATGCTCCACAAGCCGGGAACCGTGTTCTCCAACAACAACGGCTCCTGGGGTGTGCACGGCCGGATCCTGCCCTACATCGAGGAAGCCGCCGCCGCCGTGAAGGTCAATCTCGAGGTGGCCTGGGACCAGCCGCCCAACAGCACCAGCGGCGTGCCGACCACGAGGATCGCGGTCTTCGTCTGTCCGAGCGAAGCCAACGCGGTGCTGCGGACGAAGAACGGGGCCCCGTTCGTGTTCCCCCACAACTACGGCTTCAACTTCGGAACCTGGTTCGTCTACGACCCGGCCTCGGGCACCGGCGGCGACGGCGCGTTTTTCCCCAACTCGCGGCTCAAGCTGGGCCAGGTGAGCGACGGCGCGAGCAAGACGCTCTGCGCCGCCGAGGTCAAGGCCTTCACGCCCTACGTCCGCAACACGTCCGATCCCGGTGGGCAGTTTCCGCCCGGCAGCCCGCCGGCCGCACCCGCCGCCGTCGCGGCCCTCGCGGCGGGCGGCGACGCCAAGGTCGGCCCCGCCACCAACGACAACACGGGTCACACCGAGTGGCCCGACGGCCGGGTTCACCACAGCGGCTTCACGACGGTCTTTCCTCCCAACACCCGCGTGCCCTTCACGCGCAACGGCCAGGAATACGACATCGACTACAACTCGCGGCAGGAAGGCAACAGTGCCACCCTCCGCACGTTCGCCGCGATCACGCCCCGCAGCTACCACCCCGGAACCGTGAACACCGTCCGGCTCGATGGTTCCGTTCATGCTCTTTCCGACGGAATCGATCCGACCGTCTGGCGGTCGCTGGGGACGCGGGCGGGCGGCGAAGCACTGCCTGCCGACTGACGCCGGCCGGCCGTGCGCGCCGCAAGCATCGACGAACACGCCCTGGGAACCGATCCCGTGCCCGGCGCCCACCGATTTGGTAGCGTGACGAGCGGCCGTTCCGCTCGTGATGGTCGTGAGCGGACCAGTGGCCGGACACGCTTCTTTCCCGGAGACATGCGATGGACATCCTCGGTGAGATTCTCAAGCAGGTGATCGCGGGCGCCGCCCAGCCCCAGGCCCCGCAGCGGCCGGAGCCCCAGAGCCGGCCCGCGCAGCCCCCCCAGGGCATGCCCTCCGCCGACGATCTCAACGACATCCTCGGCCAGATCTTCGGCGGCGGCTCGGCCCAGAAGCTGCCCGACGTCGTCAAGCAGTTCGAGGAGAAGGGGATGCGGGAGCAGGTCGACTCGTGGGTCCGCACCGGCCCCAACAAGCCGGTCGAGCGGCGGCAGATCGAAGACGCTTTCGGCACGCGTGAACTCGAGGAGCTCGCCCGCCGCCGCGGCGTCGATCGCGATCAGCTCGCCGAGGTGCTCGCCAAGTACATCCCGCGGATCATCGACGAGCTGACGCCCGCAGGCCAGCTGCCGCGGCGCTGAACCGCCACCAGCGGACGTACGGCGGCCCTCGCGCCGCACGTCCGCTAAAGGTGGCACGGAAGGACTTTCCCGCGGGGTTTGTGCAGCCGCCGTGGCCGGCCGTCGATATGCATTTCGGGCCGGATGTCACCGGCTCCACGGTGCCACCCGCGGCCATTCGCCATCGCGGACGGCCTGCGTGTCGCTGTTCCCCCGTTTCCCGGTCAGCCCCCCAAGAGCCCGTCCATGCCCACGCCCCCGCGTCGCAAGAAAGCCACCGCCGTCCAAAACCCGCTCGAGACCTACCTGCGGGACATCAACGAGACGGCCCTGCTCACGGCCGACGACGAAAAGCGGCTGGCCGGGGCGATTCGCGGCGGCGATCCCCTGGCCCGGGACCACATGGTGCGGGCCAACCTCCGGCTCGTGGTCAACATCGCCCGCGGCTACGCCAACCGCGGCCTGCTGCTGCCGGACCTGATCGAGGAGGGCAACCTCGGCCTGCTGCGGGCCGTCGAGGGCTTCGATCCCACGATGGGCACCCGGTTCAGCACCTACGCCAGCTACTGGATCAAGCAGTCGATCAAGCGGGCGCTGATCAACTCCGGGAAGACGATCCGGATTCCGGCCTACATGGTCGAGCTGCTCTCCAAGTGGCGGCGGGCCACGCTGCGGCTCTCGGAGGCGCTCGGCCGCACGCCCACCCCCGAGGAGGTCGCCCGGATGCTGGGGCTGGCCCGCAAGAAGCTGCCGATCATCAAGAAGGCGATCCACGTGCATCAGGCGGCGCCCCACACCGAGCCCACCGAGGGCGGCTGGTCGCTCGGGGAACTCGTGATGGACGAGAACACCCGCTGCCCGGCCGAGGTGATGCTCGACGAGGACACGCTCCGGCACGTCCTGAACCGGATCGACGAACTCGACGAACGGGCCGGGCGGATCATCAAACTTCGCTTCGGCCTCGGTGGGGGCGAGCCGATGACGCTCAAGGAGATCGGCGCCGTGCTCGGCCTGACCCGCGAGCGGGTGCGACAGATCGAGAGCGAGACGCTCGCGAGCCTGGCGCTGGAGCTCGATGCCGCCCCGCGAGCGAGCGTCCACCTCCGCCGCGGCGCCTGAGTTTCCCGTCGCACCAAACCTGCACGCTGCCCGACCACTGCCCCCCGTCAGGGAGCCTCCTGCCATGGACCTCGCCCGCCTGATCCGACCGGTACCGGATTTCCCGAAGCCGGGGATCCTGTTTCGCGACATCACGCCGCTGTTGGCCGACGCGGCCGGCTTCGCCGAGGCGATCCGCCGGCTGGCCGAGCCGTGGCGGGGAGAACCGCTCGACGCGATCGCCGCGGTCGAGGCCCGGGGCTTCCTGTTCGCCGGCCCCCTGGCCCTGGAGTTGGGCGTGGGTGTGATCCCGGTCCGCAAGCCGGGCAAACTCCCGGCCGACACGATCTCCCACCACTACGAACTCGAGTACGGCCGCGACACGCTCGAGATGCACTCCGGTATGCTGGCCCAGGCCGCGCGGGTGCTGGTGGTGGACGACGTGCTCGCCACCGGTGGCACGGCCGCGGCCTGCATGCGGCTGGTCGAGGCGGCCGGCGGCGTGGTGGCCGGGGCCGCGTTCCTCGTGGAGATCGGCCCGCTCGGTGGCCGCGAGCGACTCACCCCGCACCGCGTGGAAGTGGTCCTCCACTACTAGCATCGGGGCCAACCCGGCCATCCTTCGGCTCATGCCTTCGTCCCGCCCCCGCGTCGTCGTCGCCATGAGTGGAGGCGTCGATTCGAGCGTGGCCGCGGCGCTCCTGGTGGAGCAGGGCCACGACTGCGTCGGCGTGTTCATGCGGCACGCGGCCCCCGCGCTGCCGACGGCTGCGGGGCCGCTGCCGATCGTCGACTCCAGGCCGGGCCACCAGGGCTGCTGCAGCGCCGCCGACGCGCTCGACGCCCGCCGCGTCGCCGACCGGCTGGGGATCCCGCTCTATCCGCTCGACCTGACGGCCGACTTCGACCGGATCATCGCCGACTTCGCCGCCGAATACGGCCGCGGGCGGACCCCCAACCCTTGCGTGCGGTGCAACGCCTGGCTGAAGTTCGGCCGGCTGTTCGAGCATGCCGACGCGATCGGGGCCAGCCACGTGGCCACGGGCCACTACGCGCGGCTGGACCGTGGCCCCGAAACCGAGCTCCAGCTGCGCCGCGGCCTCGACGCCGACCGCGACCAGTCGTACGTGCTCTTCGACATCGAGCCGGAGCGGCTCAGTCGGATGCTCCTGCCGGTCGGGGGCCTCACGAAGGCTGCGGTGCGGGACCGGGCCGCGGCCTTGGGCCTCGTGACGGCCGACAAGCCCGACAGCCAGGAGATCTGCTTCGTCCCACCGGGCCGGCACGCCGAGCTCGTGGCGGCGCGGCTCGGCGGCTCGCGGGCCGGCGCGATCGTCGACACGGCGGGCCGGGTGCTCGGGCAGCATGACGGCATCGAGCACTTCACCGTCGGCCAGCGGCGGGGCCTCGGGGTCGCGACGGGCGCGGCCCTGCACGTCGTGCGGATCGAGGCCGACACCGGCCGTGTCGTGGTCGGGCCGCGCGAGGCGGTGCCCGAGGAGGAACTCGTCGCGGCCGAGGTCCGCTGGCTGACGGAGCCGCCGGCCGGGCCGCTGGCCTGCGAGGTGCAATGCCGGGCGCAGCGGAAGGCCGCTCCGGCGGTCGTCACGCCGCTTCCCGGCGGCCGCTTCCACGCCCGGTTCATCGGCGGGCCAGACGCCCGGCCGGGGCCGATCTCGCCGGGCCAGCCGGCGGTCGTCTATCGCGGCGACCGCCTGCTCGGGGGCGGGTGGATCGCGGGTTGAGCGGGGAAGCCGCCGGGGGTTCGCCCGCGGGCGGGCCGCGAAAACCGGCAATTTCCCCGGCCGCTTCCCGCGAACTAGGCTTGCGGTGACCCCTCGCCCGGAGCCCACCGCATGAACGATCAGCCCGTCGCCCTCGTGTTTGCCGCCGCCATCCTGCTGGGCATCGTCGCCCTGACGATGCTGATGCTGGTCGTGAGTTACGGGCAGCTCTGGTTCCAGGCCTACTGGTCGAAGGCGCGGGTGACGTTCTTCGAACTGCTGGGCATGAGCCTGCGCAAGGTCAACGCCCGCACGATCGTGCAGGCCAAGATCATGGCCACCCAGGCCGGCCTGGGCGACATCACCGCCAGCAAGCTCGAGGCCCACTACCTCGCGGGCGGCGACGTGCCCCGTGTGATCCGGGCGCTGATCGCCGCCCAGCGGGCCGACCTCGACCTCGACTTCGACCGCGCCTGCGCCATCGATCTGGCCGGCCGCGACGTGCTCGACGCGGTGCAGACGAGCGTCAACCCCAAGGTCATCGACTGCCCCGATGCGGCCAGCGGGAAGTCGACCCTCTCGGCTGTCGCCAAGAACGGTGTGGAGCTCAAGATCCGGGCCCGGGTCACCGTGCGGACAAACCTGCAGCAACTGATCGGCGGCGCCACCGAGGAAACGATCATCGCCCGCGTCGGCGAGGGAATCATCACGTCGATCGGCTCGGCGGAGAGCCACTTCGACGTGATGGAGCACCCCGACAAGATCTCCAAGGCGGTGCTCGCCCGGGGTCTCGACGCCCAGACCGCGTTCCAGATCGTCTCGATCGACATCGCCGACATCGAGGTGGGGGAAAACATCGGGGCCCGGCTCCAGGCCGATCAGGCCGAGGCCGACACCCGGGTGGCCCGGGCCAAGGCCGAGGAGCGGCGGAGCGTGGCGATCGCCCGCGAGCAGGAGATGAAGGCCGCGGTCTCGGAGAACCGGGCTCGACTGCTCGAGGCCGAGGCGCTCGTGCCCAAGAGCATCGGCGAGGCCTATCGGGCCGGCCGGCTCGAGCGGGCCGTGGGCCAGAACGGGCAGCCCGGGTAGCGGCGGCGGCCGGCCCCACTTTGCCCAGGCCTCCCAGCACCACCTCCCCCAGCGGGCGCAGGAGTCAAAATCCGCGCAACCGCCGAGTTCGACGAAACCCCGGGCCCGGGGCTGCCGATATCTCCTGATGGAAGTCGGTGATCGTCAGGATGACGGCCGACCCAGGATGGGTTCCGAGCCCTCCGGCTTCCGACTAATCCCGCGGCAAGGGAGACAATGCCATGGCGATGCGACGGCTGCGACTCTACACGGAACCGGAGTGCGATTCGGTGGCCTGCGCCACGCTCCCGGCGGCCCCGACGGGCGTCCGGGTGCCTCTGGGCGAAGTGCTGCCCCTGCTGGCGGATGCGGTCGCCAGCGATCGGACCTGGCTGAAGGATTTCGCCGACGAGGAAATCGCGGTTTCGCCCGACCTCTACGACGTCCTTCAGGCCTACCGGCACTTCCGCCGTCCCGGGGCTTGACCAGGGGGTGGGTCGTCTTCTGGACCGGGCCGACCGAGGCCCCGGTCTGGTTGCGGACCCGTCCGGGGCCCTCGTGGGTCTGACCACGAACGGGGATGCCGGGGTGGGGCTCATACCCTCCCGGGGACACGAATTTCCCCCATCCGGGAATACCAATCCCCGGATGATGCACCCCCCTTGATGGAGGATGGCTGGCGAAGGATACTTCGCCGGCATGACGACTCCGCTCAATCTCGCCGACCTCGGCCGAAGAATCAGGGCCGCCCGAGTGGCGCGGCACCTCACGCTCGAGGAGGTCGTCTCCCGCACCGACTTCACGGTCAGCTGGCTCTCCAAGATCGAGAACGGCCTCTTGGCGCCGTCGCTGGAGGGGCTGGTGCGGCTGGCCGAGGTGCTCGAGTGCAGTGTGGAGCATCTCGTCGCCGGATTGACGGTGCCGCCGCGGGTCGTCGTGGACCGCAAGGAAGAGCGGTCGCTCCCGGGCCGACGCCCCGGCCGTGCCGGCCTGGTCGTGGAGCGGCTCGCCGAGGACTGGCGGCAGCGGGCCATGGAGCCGGCGATCCTTCACGTCGCGGCCAATGGCAACAGCAAGAACCCCGATCACCATGACGGCGAGCGATTCCTGCACATCCTCGATGGCGAGGTCAAGGTGGTGTATGGCGACGAGACCATCGTCCTCGGCCCCGGCGACAGCCTCTACCTCGACGCCTCCCTGCCGCACACGCTCATGCCGGCCTCCCGGACGGCGGCTCGGGTCCTGAGCGTGTCGTTCCACCCATCGCGGAATGGGCATGCCACCGCCCGCAGCGCCGCGCAGGCCCCAGCCCCCCGTCCTCGGCGGGGCTGACGACCCCGACGGGAACGGCCGCTAGACTGGGCGAGACCGGTGGGGCGGGACCGCCCCGACCGTGGCTGCGAACCCAGGGAGGTCTCCATGCTCGCCCAGTTTTCCCGACGCGATCTTCTCGAACGCGTGCTCGCCACGGCGGCGGCGAGTGTCGCCTGCCTGCCCCCGGCCCGCGCCCGGGCCGACAAGCCCGCGGCCGTCGGGCCCAACGACCGATTGCGGGTCGCGGTGGTCGGCGCCAACGGCCGCGGCGGCAGCCACATCGGCGGCTGGCTGGCCAACCCCGAGGCCGAACTCGTGGCCGTGTGCGACTGCGACCCAGGCGTGGCGGCGAAGTACGAAAAGCGGTTCGCCCAGCTGCCCAAAAAGCCGGCGTTCGAGCAGGACATTCGCCGCCTGCTCGAACGCAAGGACATCGACATCGTCTCGATCGCCTCGCCCAATCACTGGCACGCCCTGATGACGATTTGGGCCATGCAGGCTGGCAAGGACGTCTACGTCGAAAAGCCGTGCAGCCACAACGTGCTCGAGGGCCGCGTGATGGTCGACTGGGCGCGGAAACTCGGCCGGCTCTGCCAGATGGGGGCCCAGAGCCGGAGCATGCCGGGCATGCGGCAGGCGGTGGAGTTCGTGACGAGCGGAAAGATCGGGGCGGTGAAGCTGGCCCACGCGCTGTGCTACAAGCGCCGGCCGAGCATCGGCCTGGTCGACACGCCGGCGCCGCTGCCCAAGGGACTCGACTTCGACCTCTGGGCCGGGCCGGCCCCGGCCGAGGTGCCGGTCCGCAAGAAGCTCCATTACGACTGGCACTGGGATCGCCGCACCGGCAACGGCGACCTCGGCAACCAGAATCCCCACGAGCTCGATAAGGCGCGGTGGGGCCTGGGCAAGCAGGAGTTGCCCAAGCGGGTCGTGAGCCTCGGAGGCCGGCTCGGCTACGTCGACAACGGGGACGTGGCCAACAGCCAGGTGACGATCTATCAGTGGGACGATTGCCTCCTCGTCTCGGACGTCCGCGGGCTCGAGATCAAGTCGCCGGAGACCTACGGCCTCAAGGCCGGTCCCCTCGGTGTCGCGAACATCTGGTGGGGCAGCGAGGGCTACGTGGTGGCCCCCAACTACACCTCCGGCGTGGCCTTCGACTACGACGGCAAGGAACTCGGCAAGTGGTCCGGCGGCAGCGACCAGCACCACTACGACAACTTCGTCACGGCGGTGAAGAGCCGCCGCCGCGAGGATCTCAATCTCGACATCGAGGACGGCCACCTCTCGAGCGCCCTGGCCCACCTGGGCAACGTCTCCTGGGCCCTCGGGCAGGCCGTGGAGCCCGGCACCCGCCCGAGCCTGGCCGCCGACGACCCCCGCGTGAAGCTCTCGCTCGAGAGCTTCGAATCGCATCTCGCGGCCAACGGCGTGAACTTCGCCGAAACCAAGCTCACGCTCGGCCGCACGCTCACGATCGACCCGAAGACCGAGATGTCGGACGACCCCGAGGCCAATCGACTCTTCACCCGCGAGTATCGCAAGGGCTACGAACTGCCGCGGGTGTAAGGCTCATCCGGGGCCCGTTGGAGTCTCGCGCGGGCGAGTGTCCTGAGTAGCGATTGCACGAGGGGTTACCCGTGCCAATCGAGCGGCGTAGGAAACCGAGCGCAGCCCGGAGGGCGAAAGCGAGGTTTTCTCCGAGCGACCGGAGGGCAGGATGCCCGCAGGGAGCGTCCGGCGAGATGGCATGGGCAACCCCGGCCTACCAGCAGGCCTGCAGATCTTGTGTGATCCGCTTCAACCGTCCACCGGGTGCTCGGGCGTCGGCAGCAGCAGCTGCCAGAACTCCAGGTCCAGCCAGCGGCCGAACTTGAAGCCGGCCTCGCGGACGGTGCCGCAGCAGCGGAAGCCGAGCGAGCTGTGGAGA
>JBILOA010000514.1:0-2528 GCA_044374735.1 Pirellulales bacterium
CTCGCGCTCGATTCCGAGATCTGGGCCATGCGTGAGAAGGCCTGCGCGGACCTTTTCAACGACGGCGAGCGAGCCGTCGCCACGCTGGTCGCGGGAGCCGCACACCACCGTCCGAAAGTACGGGCGGCCTGCGTTGCGCTCATGGATCACCTGGCTGACGAGCGATGTTGCACGTCACTCGAGCGAGCTCTTCGCGATACCTCTCCGCTCGTCCGCAGACATGCCGTCCATGCGATTGGATGCCAACGATGCAAAGTCCGCCCGCTCCGCGTCGACGTGGTAGGGGCGCTGGTTGAACGAGTGCTGAACGACTCCAGCCCGCGGGTGCGCCGTGTGGCGGTCCATCAGCTTGGTCTTCAGCCCCCTGACGCACGGGCAATCGAAGCGCTTACTCATGTGATCGCCACCAGCAACGATGCGGGACTACTCTCAAGAGCCAGGCATGCCCGTGCGCTTCAACGATCGCATGCCGAGGGTGCGATCGCTCTGCTCATCGCCGCACCAGCCGCCAGGCCCGATGGGGCCGGCTGTCGCGAAAGTCCTCCGGCAGCGTCTGGGCGGTGATCTCCCGGATCGTGTAGCGGGCGGCGAGCGACTCGACTGCGAGATGGAAGCGACGAAAGTTGGTCGAGAAGTAGACCACGCCGGCCGGTGCCAGGTTGTCGGCCACGAGGCCCAGCAACTCGGCATGATCCCGCTCGATATCCCACGGGGTCTCGCTTCGCGCCGATCGGGAGAACGTCGGGGGATCCACGACGACGAGGTCGAAGGGGGGCTCGCCGCGTCGCGCCCGATGCAGCAGGAAGGCTCGCGCCTCGTCACGCACGGTGCGGTGCCGGCCGGCGTCGGTGAACCGATTCCTGGCGAGGTTCGTGCGCGTCCAGTCGAGGTAGGTGTTTGAAAGATCGACGCTCGTGGTCTCGCGGGCCCCGCCCGCCGCGGCGTAGACGGAGAAACTGCCGGTGTAGGCGAACAGGTTGAGCATCCGCTTGCCTTCGGCTTCGGCCCGCACGAGCGCCCGCGTCACGCGGTGGTCGAGAAACAGCCCCGTGTCGAGATAGTCGGAGAGGTTTACCTCGAACGTCAGATCCCCCTCGCGAACGTCGATCACCGCCCGCTGCTCGCCGACCTTCTCGTATTGCGCCTGCCCCCGCTGCCGCCGCCGGGCCTTCAGATGCGACCGCCCGGGCGGCACGCCCAACTCCGCCGCCGCCGCCTCGAGCATCCGGTCGAGCCAGACCTCGTGCTCGATCTCCGTCCGCTCGTGGGGTCGGTCATACTCGGCCGCGTGCAGCCAGCCGGCATACCAGTCAAGGGCCAGCGGGATCTCGGGGATGTCGCGGTCGTAGACGCGAAAGGCCTCGATGCCCTGCCGGCGGGCCCACTTGGAGAGGTGCTTGAACCGCTTGGCAAGCCGGCGGCGGAAGTCGCCGATCTGGTCGGCCGTGGTGCGGCCGGGCTTGCCGGGTCTGGTGGGGCGTTGCTGGGCCGCGTCGTCCTGCGGGCCGCTGGGCAGGCTCACCGCCTCGATCGTGCCCACGTCTGGATCGCTCGGTTGGTCAACCTCACGATCTCGCCGCCGGATTTCGAGTTCGATGAGCCGGCAGGGAATCGGGCCGTTCATGAGCGGCACTCGGCCGGCGGGACGAAGGCCGAGCTGTTTGAGCGCCGGCGTGTCGGCCGCCAGGATCGCCGCCCGCCAGCCACCACACCGGGCCACGAGCCAGTCGCCGAGCCGCCGCAGGAGCGCCGCCGCCCGAGGGAGCGGCAGCCGCTCGCCATAGGGGGGATTCGTGACCACGAGGCCTGGGCCGGTCGGCGGGGCCACATCCTCGAAGTGCTTCTGCTCGATCGTGATCGTCCCCGCCACGCCCGCCGCCTCGGCGCAGGCCTTGGCCGCCGCCACGGCAGCCGGATCGAGATCGCTCGCAAAGAACCCGCCGGCCACTGGGATCACGCGACTCTCGAGCTCCGCAACGAGCCGATCGACAAGCGGCCGGTCGCAGTCGCGAAACCGGAACAAGCCGTGGCCGCGTCGCCGGGCTCGCCACAGGCCCGGCGCCATGCCCGCGGCGATCGTCGCCGCCTCGACCACGAACGTGCCCGAGCCGCACATCGGATCCAGCACCAGCTCGCCGCTGGACGCTTCAACGCCCACCGCGCCGGGCCGCCACCAGCCGGCGATGGCGAGGATCCCCGCGGCGAGCACCTCCGAGAGCGGGGCCTCCACCTCGCCCATCCGCCAGCCCCGCTGGTGGAGCGACCGGCCCGCCGCGTCGCGGTAGACCGTGGCCACGTCGCCCACCAGATGCAGCGCCAGTCGCAGCGTCGCCCCGCGGAGACTCACCCCCGGCCGCTTGCCGCTCGGCGTCCGGAGCTGGTCCACCACGGCATCTTTGACCACCTGCGCGGCGTAGAGCGAATGCGTCAGAAACGTGTCGTGGATCGCCGCATCGACCCGCAGCGTGTCGGAGACCTTCAACTGCTCGGTCCAGTCGATCCCCTGGAGGGCCGCATGGAGGGCCGTC
>JBILOA010000044.1:0-8618 GCA_044374735.1 Pirellulales bacterium
GCACCACGCCCACTACAAGTGCACCGTCTACTTCCAGGAAGTGAAGCGCGTGGGCTGGCCGGTGCCCCACACGCTCGTCGACGAGGACGTCCAGGAAGTGCTCTACATCGACCACGACCACCTGCACATGGTGGGCGACGTCGACACGGGCTGCGACGCTAACTTCTGATACGGCTGCAGGGGCATCCCTGCCCCCTGCAGCCTTGGCGGCCCGCGGGCCTTCGGCCCCGGCCGCCGGCCGCACCTCCGGGCGGCCGTGCTCGTGCGCGGAGTGGCGCGCGGCGAGCGTTCAGACGAATCAGGCGCGTCTGCGGAATGGGGCCAGTCCCCCGCGCACCGTTTGACTGCTCGGGGTCGCCCTTGCCAATCGAGCGGCGTAGGAAACCGAGCGCAGCAAGGATTGCGAAGCGAGGTTTCCTCCGAGCGACCGGAGGGCAGGATGCCCGCAGGGAGCGTCCGCGAGATGGCATGGGCGACCCCGAGCCCACACGTACAGGGCGACCCCGAGCCCGCACGGATCACCCTGACGGTTGTGCGGGTCGTGGCGGCGGGACGAGGGCCGCCCACAGCATTCGCCTCGCGGCGCCGAACGAGCCGATGACCACGGTGTGGTGGTGAGCGACGGACCGTTCACTCCCACGGCCCGTCGGTCGTCGCCCATGCCCACGTCGCGGAGAGGGATCTCCCGAGCCTTGGCTCGCGTCTCGTCGACGCTCCGGGCCAGCCTGCGCGCCGCGGGCCTGCTGTTCACCTGCACGATCGTCGCCGTGCTGCCCGTCGTCGCCGTGCTGCCCGTCGTCGCCGTGGCCCAGGAGCCGCGGGCCTGGGCCGGAGCCACCGAGCCCGCCCGCGAGCCCCTCCGCATCGCGGCCGCGCCCCCCACGAGCGCCCCGGATACCGCCGCCCCGGCGGCCGAGCCGGCCGGCCTGATCCCGACCGGCAACCTGCTGGCCACGATCCGCGACGGCGGCATCCTGATGATCCCGCTGATCGGCTGCTCGTTCGCGTTGGCCGTGTTCGGGATCGAGCGGGCCGTGAACCTGCGAACCGGCAACGTGGTGCCGAAGCTGTTCGTCGACCGGTTCGTGGCCCAGCTCCGAGCCCACGCCCTGGCCCGCCAGGCGGCCCTCGAGGCCTGCGATGAGAACGGCAGTCCGGCGGCCCGCGTGTTCGCGGCGGCGATCCGCCGCTGGGGGCGGCCGGCCGTCGAGATCGAACAGGCCGCGATCGACGCCTGCGAGCGGGAGCTCAACCACCTCCGCCGCTACCGCCGGGTGTTCAACGGCGTGGCCACGATCGGCCCGCTGCTCGGGCTCTTGGGCACGGTGTTCGGCCTGATCCGCTCGTTCAACGACGTCGCGGCCGCGGGGGCGATGGGCCGGCCCGACCTGCTGGCGGGCGGCTTCGGCGAGGCCTTGATCACGACGGCGATGGGCCTGCTGGTGGCGATCCCGGCGATGGTGCTCCATTCCTATTTCACCAGCCGCGTCGACCGGCTCGCGATGCGGCTCGACGAGTCCTGCCAGCAGGTCATCGACGAGATCTCGCAGGAAGCGCTGGCCGAGCCCAAGCGGCGAATGGCGGGGTGAAGCCATGCCGCTGGTGCGACTCACCGCCGAGGAGGATCCGGCCCCCAACCTGGCGCCGATGATCGACGTGATCCTCGTGCTCACGATCTTCTTCATGTGTGCCACGAAGTTTTCGGGTGACGAGCGGCAGTTCGAACTCGACCTGCCCCAGGCCGGGGGCGCGGCGGTGGTGGACGCCGCCCGGCCCGAGGTCGTCGAGGTGGGGGCCGACGGGGCGCTGCGGCTCGGCCCCGACGAGGTCTCCATCGCCGAGCTCGGCACGCGGCTCGCCGCCGCTCGCGGCGTGCAGCCCGACGTGGGCGTGATGATCCGCGGCGAGCAGGCCGTGCCCCACGGACGGATGGCGGAGATCTACGAGGCCTGCCGCGCGGCGGGCGTGCGGCGTGTGGCGATCTCCGTCCGCACCCGCGCCGAGAGCGTCCGCTAGGACCGGAGACCCGGCGATGCAGGCGACGGGAATCGTGGTCGCCGGGCTCGCGACCCTCGCCGCTGTCGGCGTGACCGTGCTGGTGCGCACCCGCTGGCTCCAGACCCGCACGCTCGAGAAGTGCGTGGGACTGTCGGTGGGGCTCCATACCGTCCTGGCGGTGGTCGCGGCATTCCTCGGGGGCTTGTCGCCCGCCTCGAGGGGCACCAAAGACGAGGGCCGCATGACGATGATGGTCGTGCTCGCCGACGAGGAGGGCGACGACGAGCCCGCCGACGCCGCACCGGCCGACGACGCGGCCCCCCTGGCGGAAGACGCTCCGGCGCAGGATCACGAGGGCCCACCGGACGCGCCGCCGCTCGTCTCGCTCGCCGATGCGCAGGCCCCGCCCGAGCCGGCCGACCTCGTTCCCCTGCTCGACGCGCCCGCCGACGAGCCGCCGGACGTTGTTCCGGCGGGCGAGATCGCCGACGGCGCCGCGTCTCCCGCGAAGGGCAAGCCGGGCGCGGCCGCGAGCCAGACCGGCGGGCCGCCGTCGCGGGTGCCCGACGCGTATGCCGATCGCGCGGGCGACCGGCGGGCTGCGGCGGCCGCCGCCCGCGGCGGCTCACAGCAAACCGAGCAGGCGGTGCAGGCCGCGCTCGACTGGCTCGCGCGCACGCAGTCGAGCGACGGCCGCTGGAACGCCGCCCGGCATGGCGCCGGCCAGGGTGCCGCGGGCTCCGGGCAGCACCGGCCCGAGGTGGGCGGCCGCAGCGACCACGGCGTCACGGGGCTCGCGCTGCTGGCGTTTCTCGGCGCGGGCAACACCCACCACGACGGGCCCTACGCGGCGAACGTCGCCCGGGGCGTGGGCTTCCTCGTGGAGCGGCAGCGTTCCGACGGCTCGCTGGCGGGCGATGCCGAGTTCTTCGCCGCGCTCTACTGCCACGGGATGGCGACGATCGCGTTGGCGGAATGTGCGGCGATGAGCGGCGACGAGTCGCTGCGGCCGGCGATCGACCGTGCGATCCGGCATACGCTTGCGATGCAGCACCCGATCACGGGCGGGTGGCGGTATGCCGCCGGCGACCGGGGAGACACCAGCCAACTCGGCTGGCAGGTGATGGCGCTCGGCTCGGCCAGAAGCGTCGGGGGCACCGGCCTCGAAGCGGCGGAGGCACGGGCCCGCGGGTTCCTCGCGAGTGTCTCCTCGGGCGCGGCGGGCGGCCTGGCGGCCTATCGGCCCGGCGAGCGGCCGAGCGTGACGATGACGGCCGAGGCGCTCTTCTGCCGGCTGCTCCTGGGGATGCCGGCCGACCATCCGGCCGCGACCGAGGCCCTGGCCCTGCTGGCGCGGTCGCCGCCGACGGCCGCCAGCTACAACATCTACACATGGTACTACGCTACGCTCGCCTCGTTCCATGCCGGCGGCCCGCAGTGGGAGGCCTGGAACCAGCACCTGCAGGAGGCCCTTCTGCCGCTGCAGCATCGGTCCGGCGGCCCGCTCGACGGGAGTTGGGATCCCGACCGCGTCTGGGGTGGCCACGGCGGCCGCGTCTACGCGACGGCCCTGGCGGCGCTCACGCTCGAGGTCTACTACCGCTACCGGCCCTTGCACGGCCAGTCGCCGCGCATGGCCGCCACGCCCTGAGAAGCCCGAGGTTTGAACGCTTGCCGGGGCGGGGATACACTTGAGTGATCGAGCGACCGCGGCATTTCGCGGCCGGTCGCCCCTGCCGGAGGATCCGCCCGTGGCCCCCTGTTTCGCGATGTTTGGCATTGGCACGACGGAACTGTTGATCCTCGGCGGCATCATCCTGCTGCTGTTCGGCACCCGGCTGCCGAAGGTGATGCGTTCGCTCGGCGAAGGCATCGTGGAGTTCAAGCGGGGCGTGCAGGGCATCGAGGAGACGGGCGCGGGCCCGCGCGAGCCGGGCGGCAGCGACGCCCGCTGACGATCGGCAGCGTCCTCGCCGGTCTCCTCCGGGCCACCACCTCCTCCAGGCCTTCTCATGTTCGGACTCGGTCCCCTCGAACTCCTCGTCATCGCGGCGATCGCGGTGATGATCTACGGCAAGCGGCTGCCGGAAGTGGGCCAAACGGTCGGCAAGACCGTGGGCCAGTTGCGGCGGCAGTGGCAGGCGATGTCGCGGGAGTTCGAGATGGCGACCAACGTCGACGCTCAGCCCTCGTCGCGGCGACCGGCCTCGGCCCGGCGGCTCGACGACGAGGGCGGCCCGACGGTCGCCTCGCCCAAGCTCGTGCCGCCCCCGGCCGACGAGGCCTGACGAGGCCCGCGACGGTCTGTGCAGTGGCCAACTTGCGGCCCCATCGTGCGGGTCGTGACGGCGGATCGGAGCCGTGCTACGATTTTCCGCGGTGGTGGTCGATCAGACACGCTGATCGATGGCCATCGTGCCGGGCAGCTAGCTCAGTTGGTTAGAGCGCTACGTTCACACCGTAGAGGTCACAGGTTCGAATCCTGTGCTGCCCACTAGGCCGGACAACGCCCCCGGCGTGATTCCCGAAGAACCCGCGGCAACCCGAGTGGTGGCCGCGGGTTCCGTCGTTTCGTGCCGCGCGATGCTTTCCGGTGCGGACGCCTGCAGAGATGCATTCGCGTCGCACACCACCGCGCCCTCTGCCCTGCCCCGGGCCTGGTCCACCGACGACGTGTCGTGTGATCACCGTTGGTCGCGTGAGTCGCAGCAGTGGCCGGTGGCCTCCTCGCCCGCCGCCTAGCCGCCGCATCGGCACGCGAGGAGCCGAAGGGAAGGTCGCCGCGGGCTCAGCCCAGCAGCGCCCACGCCTGGCGGACCGTCACGAACAGGCCCCAGGCCATCGGCACGGCGACCAGCAGCCAAAACCCCGCCAGCAGGGCCAGGTCAAGGGCCTTCAGTGGCGCGGGAGGCACGATTGGCAGGACGACGGGCTGCGGCCGTGCCTTCGGCGTCACATCGGCGCCTGCCACCACGGCGCCAGGCGAACCGGACACCGGCCGCACCAGGGCGTTGCAGACGAAACCGGCGACCAGCAGCCCCGCGAGCAGGTACATCGTCTGGTCGTATGCCCGCCCCTTCGGTACGCCCGCCGCGACCTGCCGCTCGTTGAGATAGTTGACGAGCACAGGGCCGAGGATGCCGGCGACGCTCCACGCCGTAAGCAACCGGCCGTGGATCGCGCCGACGAAACGGGTGCCGAACATGTCCGCCAGGTAGGCCGGGATTGCGGCGAAGCCTCCGCCGTACATCGTGAGAATGAGGCAGAGAATGCCGCAGAAGAGCGGAATGCTGCCTGCCTGGCCGGCCGCGGGCACCGCGGCGTAGAGCACGGCACCCACGAGAAAGAAGATGGTGTAGACGGCCTTCCGCCCGATCGCGTCGGAGAGCGTCGACCAGAAGAACCGGCCCACGATGTTGAACAGGCTGAGAAGCCCCGTGAACCCGGCCGCCATGGCCGCCACCCGGCCCAGCTGGCTGGCGTCGAGCTGCTCAAACGGCACGCTCTCACCGAGGAGCCGCCCCCCAAAGATCTCCTGCAACATCGGCGAAGCCATGCCGATCACGCCGATGCCGGCGGAGACGTTGAGGCAGAGCACCATCCAGAGCAGCCAGAACTGCGGCGTGCGGCAGGCTTCGTCGGCGGTGAGTGACCGCGCGGCCCCGGCGGGCGGGCCGGCTGGGCCACCGTGCGATCCCGCCGGCGTCCAGCCATCCGGCGGCACGCGATACGCCAGGGCCCCCAGCATCATGAAGACGAAGTAGCCGGCTGCGAGTACGAGAAACGTCTCCCAAACGCCGACCGACATCGGCCCGGCGAAGTGCTTCATCAGCCTGTCGGCCAGTGGCGAGCCGATCATCGCGCCGCCGCCGAATCCCATGATGGCCATACCGGTGGCCATGCCGCGACGGTCGGGAAACCATTTGATGAGCGTCGAGACCGGCGAGATGTAGCCGAGCCCCAGTCCGATGCCGCCGATCACGCCCGAGCCGAGCCAGACGAGCCACAGCTGGTGCCAGCGGATGCCCGCCGCCGAGATCACGAGGCCGCCGCACCAGCAGCAGGCCGCCACGACGCCCGCCTTCCGCGGCCCCGCCTTCTCCAGCCAGTTACCGAACACCGCGGCGCTCGAGCCCAGAAAGACGAAGAAGAGCGTATAGATCCAGCCCAGCAGCGGCTTGTCCCAGTCGCATGCCGTTGTGGTGAGCTTTTGAAGGAGCGTCATGCCGGCGGGACAGTGGACCGGTGCGTTGATGCCGACGGCCCGGGTCAGCGGCAGCCAGAACACCGAGAAGCCGTAGGCCATCCCGATGCAAAGATGGATGCAAAGCGCCGCTGGCGGCACGAGCCAGCGGTTGAAGCCCGGTCCGGCGACGGTGCGCTCACGGTCGAGCAACGCGAGCGGAGACGGCATGGCGGAGCCTTGGACGACGTTCACCGAAACGGGTGGGCGGCATCATCGGCCGCACATCGCCGCAAATTGCCGGGAATAGACCACTGCCGGAAGTGGTTTGCAATGGAAGGCGATGATGGCAGAAGGTCGTGTGAAGACCGCGTTCGCATACCGGGCGGGCGGCGGCGCGGTCGTCAGCGTCGAAGGATCGGTCGGCCGACGCTGAACGGTCGGCCCGGCCAACCGTTGACCATGGAGCGACTTCGGGCGAACATTTCCGCGGCCGCACAGCTACGGGACGCCGGCCGGGGATAGCACTGAACAGGAGGCGCATGATGACGAATCGGCTGCCGGTTCGGCCTGGAGCTTCGACGCGGGGAACCGGCGAGGGGTTCACCCTCGTCGAGTTGCTGGTGGTGATCGCGATCATTGGCACGCTCGTCGGACTGCTCGTGCCCGCGGTGCAATCCGTCCGGGAGGTTGCCCGACGGACGTCATGTGCCAACTCGATGCGACAAGTCGGCCTCGCGGTCCAGTTGATCGATGATGCCCGCCGCTTCCTCCCGCCAATGTCTGCGCCGACGAAACGGGAGCGAATCACGAAGGCCTCCTCGTCGTACAACGGCGCGATCGGATTCACCGTCTTCACCTGGCTGCTGCCGTACGTCGAGCAGGAGCCGCTCTCGAAGCTCGCCAACCGGGACGTGAACACACCCGTGCCCGGCGCTCCGGGCGCGGGCACGGTCTACGCGGTCTCGATCCCGACGTTCCTCTGCCCTTCGGATGGTTCGCACGCGGCCGGTATGGCCCTGACGAGTGTCGGCGGCGCCGACAACTGGGCGGTCGGGAGCATCGCCGCGAACTACAACGTTTTCGGCAACCCGCTCGGGTCGACCGCCGTCGAACGGTCGGAGGGGCGATCCAGCCTCTCGAAGTCGTTTCCGGACGGCCGTTCCAAGGTCGTGATTCTCGCCGAGCGGTACGGCACCTGCGGCAGTAGCGGAGAAGCCAATCACTCCTCGACGAAGGGCAACCTGTGGTCGGACGCCAACAACACCTGGCGGCCCGTGTTCTGCGTGAACGAGACCGACCAGATTCCCGACGCGCCGGGCTTCACCCGGTGCGAGATGTTTCAGGTGGCCCCCAACTGGCTGTCGGGGTGCGAGTCGAAGCGGGCCCAGACCCCACACCCCGCCGGCATGCAGGTCGTCTTTGCCGACACCCGTGTGGTCACGCTCGCCGGGTCGATCGATCCGGAGGCGTGGGCCGGGATCTGCCACCCCGCCGACGGGCTTTCGACCGCGATTGATTGATCAGTCGCCAAACCATGCCCGACGCGTGCCGGACCGCCGACGCCGCCGTCGAAGTGGCAGTCGCCGCGAAACACGGTCGCGAACCCATCGTGACCCCCGCGACCAAAGCTGCTTCATCCGGCTGATCCGGCGAACTGTGCCGGGAAGTGTATCGCCGCCCGATAGCCGCGTGGCCGCACGGCGAAGCACGGGCTAAACTTCGCGCATGGTGGAGGCAGCGGATCACCGAGGCGAGGCATGCGGCGGCTGCCGGTTCTGGCGGCGGGATCGCGACGAAGATCGCGGGCCCGACTGGGGCCAGTGCCGACGCATGCCCCCCACGCTGCCGCCCATCGAGCAGGAGAAACTGCTGCACGTCGGCATCTGGCCGCACACGGCCGAGGACGACTGGTGCGGGGAATGGCAGCCCGAGGCCGAGGCGGTCCCCGGCCCGTAAGGGGCCCGGACCGAGGCCCCGGTGGCCTGCTGATTTCTTCGTAAGCCTCGGTCTGGGGCGGAAAAAGGCCGCCAGCCGCTGGATTCGGCCGGCCCCCTCGGTTGTGGGCGGGCGGCCAAAATGCTACAACTTAGACGTTCGACAGACTCTCGTCCGCACTTCTGGCCCTATCGGGGAACTGAGCCTGTGCTTCGACGATGGTCGCTAGCGTCGATTGTTTGGTGATCCAGTTCCCGATTTCAGTGAGAGGTTGAGGGTTATGTCTGGGAAGATTTACGTGGGGAACCTGCCTTGGTCGACCACATCGCAGGATTTGGAGGCGATGTTCGCCCCGCACGGAGCTGTCCGCAGCGCCGAGGTGATTTCCGACCGTGAGACCGGCAGGTCGCGCGGCTTCGGGTTTGTGGAGATGGAGACGAATGAGGGCCTGCAGGCCGCGATCTCTGCCCTCAACGGGCAGGAGATCAACGGTCGGCCC
>JBILOA010000515.1:0-2522 GCA_044374735.1 Pirellulales bacterium
CTCGCGCCCGCCGACTCGGTGATCGCGACGGCGGCCGACAAACAGGCCACGCTCGACTCACTCGCGGCAAGGGGCGTGCCCGTGCCGGCAGGCTGCAGCCTGTCCGTGGGCGAGCCGGTTCCGGTGGGCTTCCGCCTGCCCGCCGTCCGCAAGGCCCGCAGTGGCTGCGGTGGCGAGGCACTCGAGATCATCCGCCGGCCCGGGGTGACGCCGGCCACCGGGCCAACCCGGCTCGAAGCGCTGGCCGCCGGCGTGCCGGTCGGCGTCTCGCTGATCGGCGGCCCGCGGGCCACGGCCGCCCTGCCGCCGATGCGGCAACGGTTCAGTGACGGCACCTCGCCCCGCTACCTCGGCAGCGACCTGCTTCCCGATGGCGACCTGGCGAACCGGGCCACGGCCCTCGCGCTCCGGGCCGCGGCGGCCCTCGTCGCCGAGGCCGGCTGGCTGGGCGTGGATCTGATCCTCGGCGACCGGGCCGACGGTCGAGACGACCGCGTCCTCGAGGTAAACCCGCGGGTGACCACGTCATTCGTGGGGCTCGCGCGTCTCTTTGCATCGAGCCTCGTGGCGGCGATGATCGAGGCCGCGTCGGGTGAGCAGCCCGCCTTCGTGCCAACCGCCAGGGCAGGCGACACCGCCGGCTTCAACCTGCTCGCCGACTGAATCAGCGCCTGCGAGACCTTCATGGCTTCCCCCGCCGACCTCGTCGCCCTCGACATCGGCGGCGCCAACCTCAAGGCCGCCGACGGGCTCGGCTGGTCGGCGAGCGTGGCGTTTCCGCTCTGGCAGCGGTGGAGTGAACTCCCTGATGCCCTGGCGACGCTCGTGGCCGCGCGGCGGCCGCGGCAGCTCGTGGCCACGATGACCGGCGAGATCTGCGACTGCTACCCGTCCCGGGCCGCGGGCGTGGCCCACATCGCCGAGTCGCTCCTGGCCGCCGCGGATGCCGCGGGCTGCGGTGAGCCGCCGGGCGTCTACCTCGTCGATGGTCGGATCGTGACGCCGGCCGAGGCCATCCGCGGGTGGCGACTGGCCGCCGCCTCGAACTGGCATGCGCTGGCCCGTCTGGCGGCCACGCTCATCCCCTCGGGAGCCGGCCTGCTCCTCGACATCGGCTCGACCACGACCGACATCGTGCCGCTTGGCGACGGCCGGCCCACGCCGCGGGCGAGCGATGACGCCGGCCGACTGCTGTGTCGCGAACTCGTCTACACGGGTGTCGAGCGGACGCCCGTCGCCGCGATCGCCCCCTGCCTGCCCCATCGAGGCACGCTGCGGCCGGTCGCCAGCGAGCGGTTTGCCGACTCGCGCGACGCGTGGCTGGTTTTGGGGGCGCTCCCGGAGGAGCCAACAGCCCGTGACACGGCCGACGGTGGCCCCGCCACCCGCGACGCGGCCCGCGTGCGATTGGCGCGGACGATGCTGCTCGACCCGGAGAACTTCACGGCGGCCGATGCCGTCGAGGCGGCGGACACCATCGCCGCGCGACAGGCGGCGCTCGTTGCCCTTGCCCTCGAGCACGTGGCCCGCGCCGGCGGCGGGCCGCCCGAGGTCATCGTGCTCGCGGGCCACGGCGACCGACTCGCCGAACGGGCGCTGGATCGCGCCGGCTGGAAGCCGCGGGTCGTGCGGTTGGCTGACGCGGTCGGCGCGGCGGTGGCCCGGGCGGCCCCGGCCCACGCGCTGGCGCTTCTGGCCAGGGAGACGACCGGATGACGGGTTCGTGGCGGCGGGGGACCCTCCGGGCCGGTCCACGAGCGGCGGCTGGAGAGATCGTGAAGGTCGGCGGCAGCCTGCTGGCCCTCCGCGGCTGGCCTGAACGCCTCGCCGAACTCGTCGCCGCGAGCCCCGCGCCACTCCTCGTGGTGGGCGGTGGCAGCGTCGTCGACGGCCTCCGCGAGATCGATGCCGTGAATCCGCGGCCGACGCCCCTGATGCACGAACTGGCGATCGACGCGATGACGCTCACCGCCCGGATCGTCGCGGACTCGCTCGGCCTGCCCGTCGTCGCCCTGGCCACCGGCGCCGGGGTGCTCGACGCCGCGACCTGGTTGCGATCTTCCGGTCAGGCGGCGAGGCTTCCAGCCGGCTGGCACGTCACGAGCGACTCGATCGCGGCGCTCGTGGCGGCCGAGACCGGCCGCGGGCTGTTGCTCGCCAAGCGTGTGCCACCCCCGGCGGGCGATCACGACCTCGAGCGACTGGCCACGGCCGGCTGGGTCGATGCTCACTTCCCGGTGGCAGCGGCGGCCGTCGCGACGATCACCTGGGCCACCCCGGCTTGAGTCCTGATCTTACCAGTTCCAGCCGGTCTCGGGCCTGGCCGCGATGGCCGACTCACGGGCTCCGACCAAGGCGGCGTCGTCGCGGGTCGCCGTGGCAAACTCCCAGGGCTGCACCTTCACCCCACCGCTCGCCGAAAGCACCCAGTTGCGGCCCTTCTTCACGCCCGAGGCGACCGTGGGAACGCTTTTCGGCACGTCGTAGGCCGGCAGCGGCAACCGCTGGGCGTCGAGCAGCAG
>JBILOA010000516.1:0-2514 GCA_044374735.1 Pirellulales bacterium
AAGCGAGCGCAGGCAGGATGCCGAAGCGAGCGGACACGCAGTGAACGGAGGCCTGGAGGGCCGGAGTGAACGTGTAGCGAGAGGGCACGGGCAACCCCGAGCCCGCAGAGCAGACGTTTTGACAGCGATCCCCCCGCCGCTGAGAATCAACGGGCTTCGCGCCACGAAAAGGGAACCCACATGATCCGCACCGTGCTCGCCGCGCTTGCCTGCCTGCTGCCCGCCCTCGCCGTGGCCGAAGCCCCCAAGCGGCCCAACATCCTGTTCATCTTCTCCGACGACCACGCCGAGCACGCGATCTCGGCCTACGGATCGAAGGTCAACCAGACGCCCCACCTCGACCGGCTGGCGGCCGGCGGGGCCCGGTTCACCAACTCCTTCGTCACCAACTCGATCTGCACCCCCAGCCGGGCCACGCTTCTCACCGGCCAGTATTCCCACAAAAACGGTGTCCCGGTCTTCAACCGGTTCGACGGCGACCGCGACCACGTCGCCAAGCGACTGCAGGCCGGCGGCTACCACACGGGGATCATCGGCAAGTGGCATCTCGGCAGCGATCCCACCGGCTTCGACCGCTGGATCGTGCTGCCCGGCCAGGGAAACTACGTCAACCCGCAGTTCCTCGTGCCGGGCCATGCCCTCACGATCGAGGGGCACTGCACCGACCTCACGGGCGACCTCGCGATCGAGTTCCTGAAGACCCGGCCGCAGGACAAGCCCTTCTTCCTGATGGTGCACCAGAAGGCACCCCATCGGAACTGGCAGCCCGACGAGCGGAACCAGGCCAAGTTCAAGGATGCGGTGATTCCGGAGCCGGCCACGCTCTGGGACGACTACGCCACCCGACCGGCCGCTCTGCCGGAAAACCGGCAGACGATCGCCGGCGACCTGAGCCGCAACGACCTCAAGCAGGATCCGCCCGCGGGCCTCACCGGCACCGAACTCGTGAAGTGGAAGTATCAGCGGTACATGCAGGACTACCTCGCCTGCGTGCAGGGGGTGGACGACAACGTCGGCAAGTTGCTCGACCACCTCGACGCCGCGGGGCTCGCCGACGACACGATCGTGATGTACTCGGCCGACAATGGCTGGTATCTCGGCGATCTCGGGATGTACGACAAGCGGTTCATGTACGAGCCGGGCCTGCGGGTGCCACTGCTCGCCCGGGGACCGGGCATCAAGGCCGGCGTGACACCCGACCAGTTCGTGGCCAACATCGACCTGGCCCCGACGTTCCTCGACCTGGCAGGCCTGCCGGTTCCCGAGTCCATGCAGGGCAAGAGCCTCGCGCCGCTGCTCCGCGGCGAAGCGCCCGCCGACTGGCGGCAGACCGTTTATTACCGCTACTACCACGACCCCGGCCACCACAACACCCGGGCTCACTACGGCGTCCGGACGGCCACCCACAAGCTGATCCACTACTGGAAGAAGGACGCCTGGGAGCTGTTCGACCTCGTGAAGGATCCGACCGAGCAGCACAACCTGCTCTTCGACCCGGCGGAGGCCGCGAAGCCCGAAGTGGCGAAGGTGTTCGCGGAACTCAAGGCCGAGATCACCAGGCTCCAACGGGAGTTCGGGGACGAGGGGCAATACGCCGACCCGGACACCTGGCCCAAGGGCGGCGCCGACGGCCCCTTCGGCGAGCGGCAGGCGCTCGGCCGCAAGACCGTCGCGGAGGCGATCGCCGCAGCCGCGCCGGGTGGCTGATTCAGACGGCGCCTGCCGCAGACGCGGTTACCGCCGATCGGCGCTCAGTAGATCGCTCCCACCACTCGGCCGCGAGGCCGAACGAGAGCGTCATGCCCGCGCCGCCGGGTGAGCCCACGACCGTGCAGCCCGGCTGCGGCTCGGCCATGAAGCAGGGGTCGGTGTCGCTCTTGGCATAGACGCCGTGCCACCGCTCGGCGATCCGCCAGTCCGGCAGGTCGAGCATCCGCCGGGCATAGTCGAGGATCGCCTCGTCGATCGCCACGGAATCGAACGGGCTCTCGACGTCTTCGTAGTCGTGCGAGTCGCCGAGGATCACCTCGCCCCGGTCGTTCTGCGAGGCCATCACATGGATGCCCGCGGCCAGGTGGAACGCATACTGCTCGGCGAACCGGCGCCGGACCGCCGGCAACGAGGGGCAACCCTCGAAGCCCGCGTAGTGGGCGAGCGTCAGGCCGCCGGCCACGTGGGGCCCCAGGCGCCAGCCGCCTGGCTGCGGGACGGTCCGCATCATCTGCAGTTTGCAGCGGCGGACACCCGCGGCCGCCCAGACGGCGGGAAACAGCGTCTCGAAATCGGCGCCTCCGCAGACGAGCACCTGCTTCGCCGCGAACCGCTCGCCCGCCGCGGTCCGGACCTCCGGCATCTCGATCGCCGTCACCGTCGTGCCGAAGCGGAGTTCGACTCCCTGGGTGCCCGCGAGGTAGGCCGCGACCTGACCGATCGCCCGGGGCGAATCGACGACCAGCTCCGAAGGGCTCCAGAGGGCCGCCCGCACGCCCTTGGTCAGCGCCGGAAACCGCCGCC
>JBILOA010000045.1:0-8581 GCA_044374735.1 Pirellulales bacterium
GAGCGCCACGTTGCCGGCCAGGATCATCAGGTCGGCCCAGGAGATCCGCCGGCCATACTTCTGCTTGATCGGCCAGAGCAGCCGCCGGGCCTTGTCGAGGTTGGCGTTGTCGGGCCAGCTGTTGAGGGGTGCGAATCGCTGCGTGCCGTAGCCGGCGCCGCCGCGGCCGTCGGCCACGCGGTAGGTGCCGGCCGAGTGCCAGGCCATCCGGATGAAGAACGGGCCGTAGTGGCCGTAGTCGGCCGGCCACCAGTCCTGCGAGGTCGTCATCAGCGTGCGGAGATCTTTTTGGACCGCCGCGAGGTCGAGTTTTTTGAACTCCGTGGCATAGTCGAAGTCGCCACCGAGCGGGTTTCCGGCGGGGGCGTTCTGATGGAGGATGTCGAGGTTGACCTGATCAGGCCACCAGTCGCCGTTGGTCATGCCTCCGGCTGCCGTGGTGCGGTTGGCGGGGGCGGCACGGCCCATCACCGGACACGTCTCGGCCGGATCGGCGGCCCGGCCCGGCAGGGCGACGAGCAATGCACCGGCTAGGCTGAGGAAGGTCAGGGGGAGGCGCATGAATCGTTCTCCTGGGTCGGGGCTTGCCGTGAGGATCGTGGCCGGCGTGACGGCCCCGGCGGCCGGCAGCCACTCGCATCTTGGCCCGCCCCGAGCCATGCTTCAAACAGCGATCCCCTGGCCGGCCGCGGGGCGACCTCGGGCCGACGGACTCTTGCGACCATGACGAGCATCTTTCCGGGACGGCACGGCGCGGTGGCCAAACTCGATGACTGCGCGGCCCATGGTCCCCGCTCGGGGGCCGAGCTGATCGTGGTCGAGGGAGATTCCGCGGCCGCCGCGGTCGCCCGGGTGCGGGATCCGCGCGTTCAGGCCGTGCTCCCGATGCAGGGCAAGCCTCTCAACGCCGCCCGGGCCCCGCGGCGAAAGGTGCTCGAGCATCCGTTCTTCGGGCCGCTCACCGCCGCGATCGGAGCCGGCCTCGAGGCCGACTGCGCGCCGGAGCGGTCGCGGTACGAGCGGGTGCTCGTGCTCACCGATCCCGACGCCGACGGCATCCACTGCGGATTCCTGGTGCTGCTGTTCTTTCACCGTTGGCTGCGGCCGCTTCTGGATGCCGGACGGATCGAGCTGGTGCGGCCCCCCTGGGGCGAGGTGGCGGTCGCGGGCGAGCTCGCGCTCGCGTTTTCGGAGCCCGAACTCGCCGCGCTCGCGACCCGGGCCCGGGTGGGTGGCGGGGCGGTCCGCCGGTTTCGCGGGCTGGCCGCACTCGACGCCGAGACGCTCCACGAGGCCTGCGTCGATCCCGCGACGCGCCGGACGGAGCGGGTCTCGGCCGCCGCCGTGGCGACCATGATCGAGGTGGTCGCCGCCATGCACCCCGAACCGCGCGAGGCGGAGGCGTAGCCGGTGCGTGGTCACTCCGGGCGGGCGATGTCGTCGGGCCGAAAAAGCCGCTGGGCCGGGTAGATGCTCGCGTGGCCCGAGAGCACGTAGGCGACCACGCACACGATGAGCACGTGCGGGAGGACGGCCGCGCCGAACAGCTCGACCGCCATGATCGACAGCGCGAGCGGCGTGTTGGCCGCGGCGGCGAACAGGGCGGCCAAGCCCACGGCCGCGCCGAGCTCGAGGGGAATGCCCAGCGGGCGGGCCAGCACGTTGCCGAGCGTCGCCCCGACGAAGAACAGCGGCGTGACCTCCCCCCCGAGAAAGCCCGCGCCGAGCGTGACCGCAGTGAACAGGAGCTTGAGTGCGAACGCCTCCACCGGCAGGTGCGGGTCGGTGAAGGCCCGCTCGATCATGGGCACGCCGAGCCCGAGGTAGTCGCTCGTGCCGACGAGCTTCCAGAGCGCGACCACGGCGAGGCCGCCCAGGAACATCCGCACCGGGAGCCACGGCACGTGCCGCTCCCCCTGCCTCTTGATGGCGTGGGTGAGCTCGATGAAGGCGACCGCGACCGCCGCGATCACCGCCGCGAACAGGAGCCATTCGAGCAGCAAGAGCGGCGTGAGCGGCACCTGGGGCACCGCCGGGTAGGACGTGTGGACGATGCCGAGCCCGCGGGTCGTCAGGTCGCCCACCACCGAAGCGACGAGCGCCGGCACCAGCGCGTGGTATTCCATCCGCCCGCGCACGACGAACTCCAGGCCGAACACGGCCCCCGCGACGGGCGTTCCGAAGACGGAACCGAACCCGCCCGCGACGCCCGCGGCCAAGAGTTGCCGCCGCACCGGCCGGCCGAGCCCGAGGCGGTGCGAGGTCCAGTCGGTGAGGCTCGCGCCCATCTGCACGGCGGTGCCTTCGCGGCCCGCGCTGCCGCCGAAGAGGTGGGTAAGCACCGTGCCCAGGAGCACCAGCGGGGCCATCCGCAGCGGGATCTCCGGCCCGTCGTCGTGGATGGTGTCGATGACGAGGTTGTTGCCTGCCTTGATCTCCTGCCCGAACCGCTCGGCAATCCAGCCGAGCGCGAGGCCCGCTACGGGCAGGGCATAGACGATCGTCTCGTGGCCGGTGCGCCACTCGGTCGCCTGCTCGAGCAGCCAGAGAAACGCGGCCGACGCGACGCCGGAGACCAGCCCGACGAGCGTGCCGAGCGCGAGCCACTGGCCGAGGGCCCGCACGGTGCCGGGGAGCGAGTGCAGGAGCGACGCCATGACGGATCCGGGGGGTTGGGTCGCCATCGTAACGCTGCCGCGGCCGGCGGGCCGAACCCCCGAGCCCCGCAGCCTTCCCAGCTTCAGGGCCGCCGTGCCGGGGATTTTCCGGAATCTGCCTCGTCCTGTTCGGTCGTGCGGAATGTGCCGATGAAGAAGGCCAGAAGGGGTTCGGCTCGAAGCCGGGGCGGTGCTACGCGCAGCCATGCAAAACCTGCAACGAGTCTTGACCGCCGCCGCGGCCGTGGCCGCCCTTGCCGGCAGCGCTGCGCCCGGCCAAGACACCGGAACACCGGCTGGTTTGCCACCACCGGTCGCGGCCTGGACGGCACGCGATACCGCCCGGCTCGCCGACCCGGGCCAGCCGCTCGGTGCCGGTCCCGAGCAGCCGACCGAACCCGCGGCCCTGGTGCCCGCGGCAGACGCCGCCCTGCCCACGCCTGCCGGCCCGCGGACGCTCGACGCGTGCATGGCGATCGCGCTGGAGAATCATCCGCGGATCACTGCCGCCCGAGCGGACGTTCGCGCTGCCCAGGGCAAGGCCGTGCAGGCCAGGCTCTACCCCAATCCGGTCATCGCCGGCTTCACGCCGCAGGCGGCCGGCTCGGACAGCCAGTGGTCGGGCACCGTCGCCCAAGACATCGTCACCGCCGGCAAGCTCAGGCTCCAGCAGCAGGCGGCGCTCCGGGAGGTGCAGGCGGCCGAGTGGCGGCTGGTGCGGGCGCGGTTCGAGGTCATGACGGCGGTGCGGCGAGACTTCTATCTCCTGCTCGTTGCCCAGCGGCAGCAGGAGATCTTCAAGCTCCTGCTCGAGATCGCCAACCGATCCTTCCACATCGGTGAGCAGCTCGTCGCGGCGGGCGAGGGCACGCGGGCCGATGTCCTCTTCTGGAGCATCGAGCGGGACCGGGCGGAGGTGCGGCTGTTGAACGCGGGCGTCACGATCGAGGCCGACCGCCGCCGGCTGGCCGTCGACATGGCCGTGCCCCGCGAGGCGATCGGCACCGTCTCGGGCGACCTGCTCGCCAAACTCCCGGACTTCGACATCGCCGGCCTCCAGGAGGCGGTGGTCAGCCGCAACGCCCTGCCGCGGGCCGCCGGCGCCGAGGTCGCCAGGGCGCAGTGGGCCCTCGATCGGGCGCGGGTGCAGCCGATCCCCAACGTCAACCTGATGGGCGGCTACCAGCGGCAGGTGATGCCGGCCCAGGACCAGGCCCTGTACCAGGTGATGCTGGCGGTGCCCCTCTTCGATCGCAACCAGGGCAACATCCGCGCTGCCGCCGCCGACATCGCCGCGGCCCGGGCCGACCTGCGGGACGTGGAGCTCTCTCTCGCGACCCAGGCGGCCGAGATGATGAACACGTTTCGCAGGGCCCAGCGGACGGCCGCCTGGTACGAAGAAGGGATCCTGCCCAAGGCCCGCGAGACGGTGGAGGTCACGCAGCGGCTCTACGGCCAGGGGGAGGTGACGTTCCTGAGCCTCCTGCAGGCCCAGAAGATCCTCACCGAGCTGGAGCTCGCCTACGTCGAAGCCCAGGCCGAGCGGTGGACGAGCGCCGTCGAGATCGCCGACCTCCTTCAGCTCGAGGTCTTCCCGCCGGTGGGCGACGTGCCGGCCGGCCGGCCGTTCGAGGGTGGTCCCAAGGAGCGGGTGCCGAACGTCGGCGACCGCCCGCCACCGGCCCCGCAGCCGCTTCCGCCCCCGTAGGAGCGGGCGTGCCCCGGCCGCCTCAACGCCCAAGAAGTGAGCGGCATTCGCTCGCTCAGGGCGGGCCGGTCATGACCGCCTCCGGGACCCCCCGGGCGAACCGGATGCCGAGCTCCACCATGCCATCGGCGTCGAAGTGCGCGGCGCCGCCGGAACCGGCCCGCGAGAGATCCCCGGTCGTGACGAGCACGGCGTGGCCATCCTGGCGACAGACCTCCGCCTGCTTGCGTCGCACGATGTCGCCGAAGGCCCAGGAGTGGCTGTTGACCTCGCCGATAAGAACCGGCAGGTCGGGCGCTTCCAGGTCGCCGCGGATGGCCCGCAGCAGCCCGGTCAACAGCGTGCCGTAGTCCTCGGCCATGGTCGGGCTGATGCCGGCCTCGTGTTCCCCCTGCATCCAGAGGAGCCCCGCGAGCTCCCAGGTCTCGCTGCGTTGGTCGAGCGCCCGGAGGGCATCCCGGACCGTGGCGATCAGGCGGCGATAGAGCGCCCCCGCCTCCCGGCCGTCGGCTTCCGGGTGCCAGTTGCGACCGTGGTCATCGAAGCCCGTGAGCTGGGGTATGTAATCCGCGTAGTCGGCGCTACGGGCGATGCCCGTGCCGCCGGCCGCGTACTTGATGATCGCGATCCTCGCCGCAGGGAACCGGCGGGTCAGCTCATGGGCGAAGCCGAGTTCCGGGCCGAACGCCCCCGAGCCATCGACGCCCAGCTTCGTCCACACGTCGCCGCGATCGCCCTCCCGCCGGCTGACGTCCCAGAAGAGCACGTCGGGCTGGTGCCGCAGGGCGTCGGGAAACTCTCGCTTGCCGCCCGCGTATTCCCGAACGTGATTGAAGCCCAGGGCGTTGGACTGCCCGGCCACGATGAACACCCGGAGCGGGCCGCCGCCCGCCCGCGGGGCCGCGGGTTCCTCGGCGCGGGCCCAGGGCGCGGCTCCGGTAGCCAAGGCGAACGCCGCCAGTAGCGAGCCGACGACGGACACGACGGTGGCCCTCCCGCGCGTGGTCCGACTCAATGGGCCGTCTCCTCGGCCGGCTCGAACCAGCGGTAGATTGCCGGGAGCACGAGCAGCGTGAGGATCGTGCAGGTGACGAGCCCGCCGATCACCACCGTGGCCAGCGGCCGCTGGACCTCCGCACCCGCGCTTCCTGAGACCGCCATCGGCACGAAGCCGAGGGCTCCGCACAGGGCGGTCATGAGCACCGGCCGGAGCCGGTCGAGCGAGCCCTGGAACACGGCCGTCCGCTGGTCGGCGCCCGAGTGCCGCAGGTGGCGGATGTGCTCGACGAGCACCACGCCGTTCATCACGGCGATGCCGAAGAGCGCGATGAATCCCACTCCGGCCGAGATCGAAAACGGCATCCCGCGCATCCAGAGGGCGAAGATCCCGCCCGTGGCCGCGATCGGCACGTTCAGGTAGATGAGCATGGTCAGGCTCACCGAGCCGAAGGTGACGTAGAGCAGCGCGAAGATCAAAAACAGTGCCACCGGCACGGCGATCATGAGCCGCTTGCTCGCCCGCTCGAGGTTCTCGAACTGGCCACCCCATGCGAGCACGTAGCCCGGAGGGAGCTTCACCTCCCGCTCGACGGTCGCCCGGGCGTCGGCCACGAAGCCGGCCAGGTCGCGGCCGCGGACGTTGCACTGGATCAGGAGCCGGCGGCGGATCGCGTCGCGGCTGATCTCCGAGGGGCCGTCCTCGACGACGATGTCGGCGAGTTGCGAGATCGGGATCGGGCGGCCCTGGGGGTCGTCGATCTTGAGCTCCATGAGCCGCTCGACGTCTTCCCGCCACGCCCGGCCGAGCCGCACCTGGAGCGGGAACCGCCGCTGCCCCTCGAACACCTCCCCCACCACGCGGCCGCCGATCACGCTCACCGCCGCGAGCACGTCCGCGGCGTTGATGCCGTAACGGGCGAGCTTGTCGCGGCGAATGATCACGCGGACGTACGGCAGCCCCGCGATCTGCTGGGCCTGCACGTCGGCGGCACCGGGCACCTTGTTGAGCGCGCGGACGATCTTGTCTCCCTCGGTCTTGAGCACGGTGAGGTCGTCGCCGTAGAGGCTCAAGCCCACGTCCGAGCGGACGCCGGCCACGAGCTCCTGCACCCGCAGCTCGATCGGCTGGGTGAAGCCGTAGACGTTGCCGGGCACGTTCCGCTCGAGGGCCGCCTGCATCGCCTCGATCAGGGCCGGCTTGTCGGTGGGTGGCCGAGGCGGCTCGGCCGGGCCGTCGGGCTTGCGCTGCTCGCCGTCATGGCCGGGGTCGGCGTGCTTGGCGTGCGTGGCGTGGTCCGACTTCAGGCGGATCAGGATGTCGGTCTGGTGGACGCCCATCGGGTCGTTGGCGATCTCGGGCCGGCCGGTCTTCGAGACCACGCTCTCCACCTCCGGGAACTCGAGCAGCGTCCGCTCCATTGCCTTGGTCATCTCGATCGAGCTCTCGAGCGACACGCTCGGCAGGCGGACGGCCTGGACGGCGAGATCACCCTCGTCGAGCTTGGGCACGAACTCGAGCCCGAACCGCGAGGCTGCGACGACGCTGAGGGCGAACACGGCCACGGCCGCCACCACCAGCGGCAGCGGAAACTTGAGCGCGACGCCCAGCAGCGGCTCGTAGATTCGCTTCAAGAGCCGCACCAGGAGCGTCTCCTTGGCGGCCACCTTTCGGGCCAGGAACAGCGAGGCCATCACCGGCATCACCGTCACCGAGAGCACCAGCGCCGCGGTCAGGGCCGACATGAACGTGAACGCCATCGGCTTGAACATCTTCCCCTCCACCCCCTCGAGGCTGAGGATCGGGATGAAGACGATGATCACGATCAAGCCGGCGAACAGGATCGGGGTGCCCACCTCGAAGGCCGACTCCTTGAACACCTCCTTGGGCACCTTCCCCTTCCCGCCGTGGGCCTGCTGCCAGCGGGAGGCGGAGCGGACGGCGTTCTCGACCATCACCACCGCCCCGTCCACGATCACGCCGAAGTCGACGGCGCCCAAGCTCATCAGGTTGGCCGACACGCCCGCGTAGCGCATCGCGATCAAGGCGGCCATCGCCGAGAGCGGGATCGCGGCCGCCACGATCAGCCCGGCCCGCACGTCACCCAGGAGCAACAGGAGCATCAAGATCACGAGGATCACGCCCACCGAGATGTTCTCGGCCACGGTGTGGATCGTCTTGGCCACGAGTTCCGTCCGGTCGTAGAAGGTGTCGATGAACACCCCCGGCGGCAGCGTCTTCTCGATCGCGGCGATCTTGTCCTTGACGTCGGCCACGACCTGCCGGGAGTTGCCCCCCATGATCATCATCACCATGCCGGTGACGGCCTCGCGGTTGCCGTCGCGGGTGACGGCCCCCTGGCGGAGCATCGGGGCGAAGGCCACCGTGCCGATGTCGGCGATCCGGATCGGGGTGCCGTCGGCCCGGGCGTCGAGCACGATGTTGCGGATGTCATCGAGCGACCCCACCAGCCCCTCGGCCCGAATCAGCCGCTGCTCGGCGCCGCGGCGGATCGCCCCACCGCCGGAGTTGCCGTTGTTCTCCTCGAGCGCGGTGAACACCTGCCCCAGGGAGATGCCGAAGTTGAGCAGTTTGTCGGGATCGAGCTGCACCTCGTAGGTCTTGAGCTCGCCGCCGAAGGTGTTGACCTCGATCACCCCGGGCACGCTCCGCAGCTGGTAGGCGATCTGCCAGTCGAGGATCGTCCGCAGGTCCATCAGGCTCTCGTCGAAGCCGGGCTTGGCCCGGACCTCGAACTGGTAGATCTCGCTCATCCCGGTGGCGATCGGGCCGAGGGCGGGATCGCCCATGCCCGGCGGGATGCTCTCGCGGGCCATCTGCAGCCGCTCGTTGGCGAGGTTGCGGGCCCAGTAGATGTCGGTGCCCTCCTCGAAGGCGACGGTCACCGCCGAGAGCCCGTAGCGGCTGATCGAGCGGATCTCGGCCACCCTCGGCAGGCCGCTCATCGCGTTCTCGACCGGGAAGGTGATGAACTGCTCGACCTCGACGGGCCCGAGCGACGGGGAGGTGGTGAGCACCTGCACCTGCACGTTCGTGAGGTCGGGCACCGCGTCGAGCGGCAGGCTGGCGGCGGCGAGGAAGCCGACGCCCAAGAGCACCACCGCCAGGAGCATGACGACGAAGCGGTTGTCGAGCGACCAGGCGATGAGGTGGTTGACCATCGGCGGGGTGTTCCGGCGGGCCCGGAGTTATTCCTCG
>JBILOA010000517.1:0-2504 GCA_044374735.1 Pirellulales bacterium
AACTCGTCACGTTCGAGATCGTGGTGGCCAACTACGGCCCCGACACGGCGACCAGCGTGGTGGTCAACGATCCGCTGCCGAGCGGGCTGGAGTTCGTGTCGGCCACGGCGAGCCAGGGTGCCTACGTCGCGGGCACGGGTGTCTGGACCGTGGGCACCGTGACGACCGCCGACACGCCCTCGCTCTCGATCACGGCCAAGGTGATCCGCCGCACTGGCGGCACTGAGACCAACACCGCGACCGTCTCGGGCCGTGAGTACGACCCCGATCCGTCCAACAACACCGACTCGGTGGACGTCGAGGTGCAGTCGAGCGGCGTGATCGTGGGCACCGACATCGGCTGCGTCACGGGCCCCTTCGTCCGCGTCATCGATCCCGACACGGGCGCCGACCGGATCATCCCCTTCTTCGCCTACGAGCCGCGCTTCCGCGGCGGTGTCCGCGTCTACGGCGCCGACGTCACGGGCGACGGCATCCCCGAGATCCTCACCGCTCCCGGCCCCGGCCGGCCCGGCGAGGTGCGGGTGTTCAGCGAGACCGGCGTGCCGCTGCCGCAGTACAACTTCTTCCCCTTCGGCCGCGGCTACAGCGGCGGCATCGAGATCGCCGCCGGTTCGGTCACGGCCGCCGGCACGACCCAGATCGTCGCCGGTCAGAGCCGGGGCGGCCTGGCCCGCGTGTTCAACGTCACCCCCGGTGCGGCGACGCCCGTGGCCTCGACGCCGATCCGGCAGCTGCAGCCCTTCGGCGCGGCCTTCCGCGGCGGCGTGACGGTGGCCACGGCGGACATCGGCACCTTCAGCGGCCGCAACCTCGTGTCGCCGAACCCCGACGGCGTCACGGAACTCGTGCTCGGCAGCGGCCCCGGCATGCCGGCCACCGTGAAGGTCTACAACGGCGTGCCCAATCCGCCGGCGCTCATCAACGCGTTCCGCGCGATCGCGCCCAGTTACAGCCGCGGCGTGGCGGTGGCACGGCTGCCCTCGAGCACGGGCGCGGCCGACAAGATCCTCGTCTCGTCCGGCAGCGGCGGCGGCGGTCGGGTGGAGACCTACACCGGCCTGTCCCGCACCCGCGAGGCGTCGTTCCAGGCCTTCGGTGGCACCCGCGCGGCGATCTTCGCGGCGGCGGCCAGCGAGACGGAGATCTTCACGGTCGAGGGCGAGTTTGGTCGCACCAACGGCGTGCGGCGAAACAGTTCGACCTCGGGCGCCGGCGGCAGACTCCTGCCGCAGTCGACCGTGGCCTATCCGCCGCTCCGGGTCGCGATGCTGCGGCGGTAGGCCAGCTTCACGGCTGCAGCGGCATCCCTGCCCGCTGCAGCCTTGGCGGCCCGCAGGCCTCAGGCCCCGGCCGCCGGCCGTACCTCCGGGCGGCCGTGCTCGTGCGCGCAGCGTCACGCTACGCTCGCAGTGACGCATCGACGTCCAGCGCTCTCAACCGACGCACCACACCTCCAACCAAAGGACTGCTCAGGGCTGCCCCTGCCATGGAGCCGGCGTAGGAAACCGAGCGCAGCAAGGATTGCGAAGCGAGGTTTCCTCCGAGCGACCGGAGGCCACGATGGCCGAAGGGAGCATCCGGCGACATGACAGGGGCAGCCCTGAGCCGCGCGCGCGACAGGCCCCTACCAGCGGTACTCGGTGCCGATGTTGGCACCGTGGAGGAACAGCCCGCCGTTGTCGTTGATCCCCGTACCCGCACCGGTCGCCGTGGCGAAGTCCCACTGGGCCGGGGCCAGCGCGGCGCCGGTCAGCCAGTAGAGGTTGTAGCCGGCCCGCAGGCCCCAGCGTTCGGTGAGCCGGTAGATGAGCGTGCCGTTGAGGCCGCCGATGAAGCCCACGCCGGTGGCGTTGGCGGAGACCGCGGGCCGCTCCTGCCCCGAGATCGTGCCCACGATCGGATCGGCCGACTGATAGGCGTTGGTGCCGCAGAGGCCCGTCTTCCACCAGCCCTCGACCGCCCAGCGATCCCACTGCCGCCGGCCCCGCATGCCCAGCTGGGCACCGAAGTAGTTGGTGCTCGTCCGCACCGTGTAGTTGGCGGGCTCCGGCGGGGTGCAGCAGAGCACCTCGAGGTTCGCCGTCTCGTCGAGGCCGGCCCAGATGAAGCCGGCCAGCCAGTCGATGCAGTGGCAGTTCCGCTTGCAGCGGGTCAGGCCGCACCAGTCGGGGCCGCACTCCTCGCAGCAGTCGTAGCAGAAGACGTTGGCCTCGGCGATGTTGAGCGTGGAGCCGTAGGTACCGCGGACCTGTTCGGCGTCGTTGAAGTTGTTGACCGCCAGGCCGAGCGGTGGTGGCAACTCGAGGTTGTCCGGGCCGTTCACGACCGCGTCACCGAACATCCCGTAGATGCCGGTGTAGCCCACCTCCCAGCCCATGCTGTCATTGATGAACTGTCCGTAGAACAGCCGGAACCCGGTGCCGATGCCCGGCTGGAGGTCCTGGGCCGTCATCACGGGGAGGTTCGTGTCGGCGTTGTAGACGAGCGGCGCGTTGCCGATC
>JBILOA010000519.1:0-2500 GCA_044374735.1 Pirellulales bacterium
CGTTTGCCGGCGGCTATGCGATCGACCCAGGCACGGGGCTGATCGTGGCCGCGTCGAGCACGCCTTCCACCGTCGGCGCGACGGTCACCGCCGGCCCGCTCGGCACCGGCACGCTTACGCTTGGGGCAAACTCACGGCTGATGGCGGGGATCACGGCCACGGTCGCCAATCCCCTGACAGTCCTCGGCAGCTTCATCTACGACGGCAACCAGTTGCTCACCGTCAACGGTGCCGTCTCGCTGCCTGCGGCGGGCACGCCGACGATCGACGTTCCTGCCCCGCAAGGCTCGCTGACGCTCGGCGGCGTGGTGTCCGGCGCGGGCACGTCGCTGACGAAGTCCGGCTACGGCTTCCTCGGCCTCACGAACGCCAACACGTTCGGTGGCGGCGTCACCCTCTCGGCCGGCACGCTCTCCCTCGGCAACGCGGCGGCCCTGGGCACCGGATCACTCACGCTCGCCGGCGGCAACCTCGACAGTTCGGTCGCCAGCCTCGCCCTCTCGACCAACAACGCCCAGACCTGGTCGGGCAACTTCCAGTTCGTCGGCACGCAGGCGCTGAACCTCGGCACGGGTGCCGTCTCGCTGGCGGGCGATCGCACGGTGGCCGTGCTCGCCAACACGCTGACCGTCGGCGGCGGCATCGGCGACGGCGGCAACACCCGCTCGCTGACGAAGATCGGCAACGGCACGCTCGTGCTCCGAGGCGCCAACACCTACGGCGGCCCGACGGCCATTTCGGCCGGCACGCTCCAGTTCGGCCAGCAGGTTTCGCTTGCGAACAACGTCTCGGCCAACTGGACGGCCGCCAACCTCGCCGTCGCCTCCGGCGCCACGGCCGCCTTCAACGTGGGAGGCGCCGGCGAGTTCACCTCGGCCGACATCGGCACGATCGCCGGCCTCGGCACCGCGACGGGCGGCTTCCTCGGCGGCTCGACGCTCGCCCTCGACACGACCAACTCGGGCGGCACGTTCACCCTCGCCGCCTCGCTCGCGAACCCCAATAGCGGGGCCAACGCGCTGGGCCTCTCGAAGCGGGGCACGGGCACGCTCGTCCTCGCCGCCGCCAACACCTTCACCGGCCCCACTTCGCTCGCCGCCGGCACGCTCTCGCTGGCCAACGCCCTGGCCCTCCAGAACTCGACGCTTACGCCCGCGGCCAGCACGAGCCTTGTCTTCGACCAGTCGGTGGCAGGCAACGCGTTCACGATCGGCGGCCTGTCCGGGGCCGTGGCGCTCGCCCTGCAGAACAATGCCACCACGCCTGCAGCGGTCGCCCTCACGGTCGGCGGCAACAACGCCACCACGACCTACTCGGGCGTGCTCTCCGGCCCCGGCGGAATCACGAAGGCCGGCACCGGGTCGCTCACGCTCTCGGGCACGAACACCTACCTCGGACCGACCACGGTGTCGGGCGGCAGCATCGTCGTCACCGGCAACGCCTCGCTCGGCGGCACCCCGGCCGCCGCCACGGCCGGCAACGTCGTGCTGGACGGCGGCACGCTCGTGAACACGGCCACGGTGACGATCGCCGCCAACAAGGGCGTCTTGGTCAATGCGGGCGGCGGCACGCTGATGCACGGGGCAAGCCGATTCGAGTTCGCCGGCATCGTGGCAGGGGCAGGGTCGCTGTCGATCTTGGGCACCGGTGCGGGCGACATCAATTTGAATAATGCCAATAACACCTACGCGGGCGGCACGGTCCTCCTGCCCGGTGGCCGGCTGCCGGTGGCGTTCAGTTCCACCCCCGCGTCCGGGACGGTCACCGCCGGCCCGCTCGGCACCGGCACCCTCACCCTCGCCGGGGGGCAGATAAGGTCGGGCACGGGTGCCAACAATTCCCTGGGCAATACGGTGCGCGTCACCGGAAATACCACCTTCTTTTCCTCATCTGCCAACGCTGACCGGGACCTGATCTTCAACGGCCCGGCGACCCTGGAGGGTGGCTCGCGGACGTTCACGGTCGATACCAGCGTCACCACGGGCAGCACCGGCATCTTTTTCAACAACACCGTCAGCGACGAGGGTAACGGCTATGGCGTCACCAAGGCCGGAGCCGGCACGCTCGTGTTCGCCGGCGCGAATGCCTATTCGGGCCGCACGACGGTCGCGGCCGGTGCGCTGCGGCTGGGCTCCGCGACGGCCCTGCCCGGCGGCATCGCCGCCACCGGCGGCACGAGCGGCCTGACGCTCGCCGGCGGCGTGGTCGACCTGGCCTTCGACGACTTCCTCCGGCCGCTCGGCACCGGCACGGGAGCCGTCCAGTTCACCGGTTCGGGCGGGTTCGCGGCCAGCGGAGCCCCGCGAACGGTCAACTTCGGCGGCACCGCCGCCCCGCTCACCTGGGGCGAAGCCAACTTCGTGCCCGACGGGTCGGCCCTGATCCTCTCGAGCGCCCAGGCCACGAATACGGTCACGTTCGTCCATCCGCTCGCCCTCGGCGCCGTGACCCGCACCGTTCAGGTCAACAATGGCACGGCTGTCACCGACGCCATCCTTCC